>JBEIOT010000194.1:0-3441 GCA_040377415.1 Azospirillum sp.
CCTGCAACGAATGGAACACCCTCGTCGAAGAAGCGATGGTCGCCACACCCAAAGGCCTAAAGCCCGGCAAAACGAAAGGGCTTGAGCTCGCCAAACTCGCCGACCCCGCACAAGCGCCCTCACGCATCACCACCGGCCTGCCCGAGCTTGATCGCGTGCTCGGTGGCGGCCTTGTCTCCGATTCCGCCATTCTCATCGGCGGCGATCCGGGCATCGGCAAATCCACGCTCTTGCTGCAAGCCAGCGCCACCATCGCTGCACGCGGCCAGTCCGTGCTCTACATCTCCGGCGAGGAATCCCTCAGCCAGATCCAACTACGCGCCGAACGGCTCGGGCTGGTGAAAGCCCCCGTCACCTTGGCTACCGCCACCTCTGTGCGCGACATCCTCTCCACCATCGACAGCACCGCCAATGCACCCGACATGGTCGTCATCGATTCCATCCAGACCATGTTCGTCGATTCCATTGATTCGGCCCCCGGCACCGTTTCCCAAGTGCGCGCCAGTGCCCACGAGCTCATCCGCGCCGCCAAAAAGCGCGGCTTCGCATTGCTACTCGTCGGCCATGTCACCAAAGACGGCCAGATCGCGGGCCCCCGCGTGCTCGAGCACATGGTCGACACCGTGCTCTATTTCGAGGGCGACCGCGGCCAATATTACCGCATCCTGCGCGCCGTGAAGAACCGCTTCGGCGCGACGGACGAGATCGGCGTCTTCCAGATGTCCGACAAAGGCTTGGAAGAAGTCGCCAACCCTAGCGCCCTGTTCCTGCATGATCGCGACAAACCCGTCAGCGGCGCTGCCGTCTTCGCAGGCATGGAAGGTACCCGCCCTCTGCTGTGCGAAATCCAAGCATTGGTTTCGACCAGCACCATGAGCACCCCGCGCCGCGCCACCGTCGGCTTCGACAGCAACCGCCTCGCGATGATCCTCGCCGTGCTCGAGACCCGTGCCGGCATGCGCTTCTCCGATAAAGAAGTATTCCTGAATGTCGCCGGCGGCATGAAGATCAACGAGCCCGCCGCCGACGTAGCCGCCGCGCTGGCCCTACTTTCCGCCATGCTCGACCGCCCGCTACCGGCGGGTCTGGTCAGCTTCGGCGAGATCGGCCTGACCGGCGAGATCCGCGCCGTCACGCGCGATTCCACACGCCTGAAAGAAGCCACTGCGCTGGGCTTTACTCGCGCAGTGATTCCGCCTAGTAAGGGCTCGCATAAGGGTGCCACCAGCGTCGCCCATGTCGATGCACTCGTTCGATTACTGATAGAGGAATAAGAGAATGGTCGAGACTTCCTTCAACATGTTCGATCTCATCGTGATCGCGGTGGTCGGTTTGTCGGCACTGCTCTCCTTCTTCCGCGGTTTCATCCGCGAGGTCCTCTCGCTCGGCGCATGGGTCGGTGCTGCCATCGTCACGCTCTACGCCTTCCCCCACGTGTCGGAATGGCTGCAAACCAAAGTCAGCAATGAAACCGTCGCTAATGGCATGGCGTCGATGGGCACATTCTTCGTTGCCCTTATCGGCATTGGCATGCTGCTGCGACTGGTCGGCAAATACGTCAAATCCGGTTCCGATGTGGGCGTGCTCGACAACCTGCTCGGCATCACCTTCGGCGCCGCACGCGGCATCCTCGTCGTCGTCATCGGCTACTTCATCATGGGCACGTTCATCGGCAACACGCAGCCGCAATGGCTCGAGGAATCAACCACCGCCCCGCATGTCGAAAAAGCGGCCGCATGGCTTTCCGAAGTCGCGCCCGAATACATGGAAGGCATGCTGCCTAAGAAGAATGACGACGGCATCGATCTCGACATCAACGCCGACGAAGCGCGCGAAAAGCTGCGCCGCCTAAAAGACGAAGCCACCGATAATAAAGACGCCACCGAAAAATGGGAGTCGCTCGACGAGCTGCGCAACCGCATGGGAGTCGACTGATGAGCCTTGATAGCTTCCACGAGGAATGCGGCGTATTCGGCATCTACGGCACGAATGACGCCAGCGCCCACACCGCGCTTGGTCTGCACGCGTTGCAGCACCGTGGTCAGGAAGCAGCAGGCATCGTAAGCTGCGAAAACGGCCAGTTCTTCTCGCACCGCGCCTTCGGTTTGGTCGGCGACAACTTCTCCGACAAAGAAGTGATGGGTAGCCTCAAAGGCGCACAAGCCATCGGCCATAATCGTTACTCCACCGCTGGTGGCGCTTCCATGCGTAACATCCAGCCCTTCTATGCTGACTTGGCACTGGGCGGTTTCGCGCTGGCGCACAACGGCAACCTCACCAACGCCGCCACGCTGCGTCGTGCCCTCATCACCCGTGGCGCATTGTTCAGCTCAACCTCCGATACCGAAGTTATCGTGCATCTCGTGGCACTCGCCAGCGGCACGCTGATCGAAGACCGCGTGGTCGATGCGCTGAAACAAGTCGATGGCGCGTACTCGCTCGTCATCCTCACGGCGCAATCGCTCATCGGCGTGCGCGACCCCAACGGTGTGCGCCCGCTGGTGTTAGGCAAAGTTGGTGATGCTCATGTGCTCGCTAGCGAATCTTGCGCGTTCGACATCGTCGGCGGCGAATACATTCGCGATGTCGAGCCCGGTGAAATGGTCGTTATCAACGACGAAGGCGTGCGCAGCATGAAACCCTTCGCCGACGTGAAGAACCGCCTTTGCATCTTCGAATATGTCTATTTCGCGCGTCCCGATTCCGTGGTCGATCACAAGAACGTCTACGATGTGCGCAAACACATCGGTGCCGAACTCGCCCGTGAATCCGCCGTCGATGCCGACGTTATCGTGCCCGTGCCCGATAGCGGCGTACCCGCTGCCATTGGTTACGCCGAAGCCGCAAAAATTCCCTTCGATCTGGGCATCATCCGCAACCACTATGTGGGCCGCACCTTCATCGAACCCAGCGATTCCGTGCGCCACCTCGGCGTGAAGCTCAAGCACAACGCCAACAGCAGCGCCATCAAAGGCAAGCGCGTGGTACTGGTCGACGACTCCATTGTGCGCGGCACCACCAGCAAAAAAATTGTCACCATGGTGCGCGAAGCGGGTGCGAAAGAAGTGCACATGCGCATCGCCTCCCCGCCCACCACGCATAGCTGCTATTATGGTGTCGATACACCCGAGCGCAGCCAGCTTCTTGCGGCCCAACATAACGTCGCCGAAATGGCCAAAATTATCGGGGTCGATAGCCTCGCCTTCATTTCCATCGACGGCCTCTACCGTGCCGTCGGCCAGGCCCGCCGCGACGCCAACGTGCCGCAGTATTGCGACGCCTGCTTCAGCGGCGATTACCCCGTGCCCCTCACCGATTTCGAGTCCGGCATCGGCGGCACCCAGAAGGATCTTTTTGTGCGCGAAGTCAGCTAAGGCATAATCGCGCCAGTAGGCGCGCCAGCCTTGAGCGGCGTGAGTTGTCGCGCAGGATGCGCGATCG
>JBEIOT010000219.1:0-2765 GCA_040377415.1 Azospirillum sp.
CAGCACATAGCTGCGAATCTGGTGACCCCAACCGTTATCGGTCTTTTGTGCGTTGAGCGCATCGGCGGCGGCTTCGCGCTTGCTTAGCTCAAGCTCATACAGCCGCGCGCGTAGCATGCTCCATGCTTCTTCGCGGTTCTGGTGTTGGCTGCGTTGGTTCTGGCAAGCGACGGTGATGTTGGTCGGTATGTGCGTCAGGCGCACAGCGGATTCGACCTTGTTCACGTTCTGACCGCCTGCGCCGGAACTGCGGAACGTATCCACGCGCACGTCTTTTTCTTCCAGCGCGACGGCGAAGTTGTCGTTCACTTCCGGATAGACCCATGCGCTGGCGAAGCTGGTGTGGCGACGCGCGTTGGAATCAAATGGCGAGATGCGCACCAGTCGATGCACGCCCGATTCGGTCTTCGCCCAGCCATACGCATTATGGCCGCTGAATTTCAGCGTGGCCGATTTAATGCCTGCTTCATCGCCTGTTTGCTCATCGACGATCTCGACCTTGAAGCCGCGGCGCTCGCCCCAGCGCAGGTACATGCGGAAAAGCATGAACGCCCAGTCTTGCGATTCGGTGCCACCCGCGCCCGGGTGAATTTCAATGAAGCAATTGTTCGCATCGGCTTCGCCGCTCAGCAACGCTTCCAGCTCCATCTGCGTGATCTGCTTTAAGCCCACCGCAAGGTCGGCTTCCGATTGCGCTACCAGCGCTGTGTCGTTCTCACTTTCGGCGAGCTCGATCATGCCCAGCGAATCGGCATAGAGTGCATCCAACCGTTGGTACTCGGTGATGGTGTAATCCACGCGCGTGCGCTCACGCATCACGGTCTGCGCTTCTTCCTGATTGTTCCACAGATTGGGGTCTTCCGCGCGGGCATTCAGCTCGTCACGTTGCTTCAGCAGGTTGTCCCAGTCAAAGAAACCTCCGCATCACGCCGAGCTTCTCTTTGTATTCGGCGGCAAGCTGTAGGGTCTCGGCGCGCATTAGTAGAGACCGCCCGTACCCATCTCGGCTTCCGAGTTGGGGTTGAAGCCTTGCGGATCGACCGGGCGCTGATACGGCGCCATTTCACCAGCGCCAGGCGCTTCGTAGTTCGTGCCTTCCGGCGCGAATGCACCTTCTTCACTGGCGCCAAGATCTTCCGGCGTCACGTGCTGGATCATCGGCTCTTCTTTTTTGTCCTTCAGCTCTTCCTGCAATTCGTTGAACGGCTTGAAGATGGGGCCACCAGTGAGGAATGCCTCCGAAATGGTGCCGCCCTGCGGAATCGGCAAGCCATCGGCGCCGACCATTTCCTGCCCCGCGAACATCGGCTGGCCCGAACCACGGAACACGGGAATTTCTTTGATGCCAGCGGGTGGGCGGAAGCCACTCATCGGAATTTCTTTGGCAGCCTGCTGCATGAATTTGATGAAGCCCTGAATGGCGACGCGGCCACCAGTCTCTTTGCCCCCGAGCGTGCGCGGCTGGTCGAATCCGATGTAAGTTCCGACGACCACATCCGGCGTATAGCCCATGAACCAGACATCGCGCGAATCGTTGGTGGTGCCGGTCTTACCGGCGATGGGGCGGCCAAGAATTTTGGCAGCCGTGCCGGTGCCGCGCTGGATAGCGCCCTGCAGGATAGAGGTAAGCTGGTACGCCACGCGCGGATCGATCACGCGTTCGCGTTCGTCCATCAAAGTCGGCGGCGTGGTATCGACCGTAACGCCCGCCGAAGCGAGATTGCACTGTTCGCACACACGCGTATCGCGGCGGAAAATGGTGACGCCGTTGCGGTCATCGATACGCTCGATGAGCCATGGCGATACGCGGCGGCCACCATTGGCCACCATCGCGTAAGCATTGGCCAGCTTCATCAGCGTGGTCTCTTTAGCACCCAGCACCATCGAATAATTCGGCGACACGTCTTCATCGTAAATACCGAGGCGCTTGGACAGGCGCGCCACGCGCTTCAACCCGATCATCTGCGCGATGCGCACGGTCATGAGGTTACGCGAACGCTCAAGGCCGACGCGGAATGTGGTAGGCCCCATGAAGTCGCCCTCATAGTTCTTCGGCGTCCACATCGGCAGGCCGGGACCTTGGGGCAGTGAGACCGGGCCATCCATAATGATGCTGGTCGGCGAGAAGCCGTTCTCGAGCGCGGTGAGGTATACGAAGGGCTTGAATGCAGAACCGGGCTGGCGTTTCGCCTGCGTGGCGCGGTTGAATTCGGAACCGGCATACGCATAGCCGCCCGAAAGCGCGAGCACCTTGCCCGAATGCACATCGAGCACGACCAGCGCACCGTTAGCGGCAGGAATTTGCAGGATGCGGTAAGCGGCTTTGCCCTTTTCAATGGGCTCGACCAGGATCACATCACCTTCCTGAAAGCGGAAGCCGCCAGTCCAGCTGCGGTCTTTCGCGTCGAGCGTGGCAGTGCCGCCATCCATCAGCCCCAGCGAGAACTTACCGCCGGTGATGCTTTTGATAACGGCGAGCTGCTGGTCATCGAACAGTGAGATCGTTTTCTCGGTCTTTATACGCTCGAGCGATTCGGCCCAGTCCTTCATGTTATTCTTCAGCGTGCCCAGCACCCCGCGATAGCCATGGCGCTGATCATAGAGCGTGAGCGCGTAACGCAACGCGCGGTCAGCGTAATCCTGGAAGTTGGCGTTGAGCGTGGTGCGCACGAACAGGCCGCCTTCGTAGAGCACACGGTCGCCATACATTTCTTTCAGGTTGCGGCGTACTTCCTCGGCGAAGAAGTCGGCATGGGCAACATCGG
>JBEIOT010000230.1:0-2456 GCA_040377415.1 Azospirillum sp.
CGGGTGAAGTGGTCGGCATCAACTCGGCGATCTTCTCGCCGACGGGTGGTTCGGTGGGCATTGGCTTTGCCGTGCCGAGTGATATGTCCAAGCCCATCATCGATCAGCTGCGTCAGTATGGCCGCACCCATCGCGGGTGGCTGGGCGTGAAGATCCAGGAAGTGAACGAGCAGGTGGCCGATTCGCTGGGTATGAAAGGTACCGGTGGTGCGCTGGTGCTTGAAATTAACCCCAAGAGTCCGGCCGCGGGCGGCTTGCAGGTGGGGGATGTGATCACGCGTTTCGATGGCCGTAGCGTGACCGAGATGCGCCAGCTGCCGCGCATGGTCGCCGAGACCAAAGTGGGTAAAAAAGTGGATCTGGGTATCTGGCGCAAGGGTCGCGAGCTGGTGCTGCCGATCACGCTGGGCGAGCTTAAGACCGATAGCAAAACGGGTCGCACGGAGCATGACGCGCCGGCGCCCAAAGGTGGGCCAGTGGCCGACACGGTGCTGGGCATGAAGCTGGTGCCGGTGACGCCGCAACTGCGCCAGCAATTCAACCTGGCCAAAGATGCGACGGGCCTGCTGGTGACCGAGATCGACCGCGCGGGTGACGCGGCCAAAAACGGCATCTTGCCGGGCGATGTGATCCGTGAAGTGAACCAGCAGCCGGTGACCGATGGTGCGACCTTCAAAGCAGCGGTGGCCGCAGCGGCCAAGGCGGGTAAGAAGTTTGCGCTGATGCGTGTGAACCGCCGTGACGGTGCGATGTTTATTACAGTGCCGGTGAAGTAGTTTAGCGGGCCTTCGGCCTTGAAGGGATTAGCCATCCCTTCGTCGCTTCGCTCCTGACCCTTCCCGCTAACGCGGCTCGCGCAGCTACGGCGCTACGCAAGGAAGGAGTAACTAATTCATCCAATCCTTACGCGCGATGCCTTGGGCGAACAGCGCGGCGGTGAGGTCGTTGTAGTGGATGGCGGCGGCGGCTTGTTGCACCACCACCGGTTTGGCGTGGTAGGCGATGCCGAGCCCTGCATCCTTGATCATGGGCAGATCATTCGCGCCATCGCCGATGGCGAGGGTGGCGCTTAGCGGAAGATTCTTTTGCTGCGCGATACGGTGCAGCGCTTCGCGCTTGCTATCTTTATCGAGAATGGGTTCGCGCACGGTGCCGGTAAGTTTGCCCGCTTCGAGCTCGAGGATATTCGCTTCATCGGCATGGAAGCCCAGCGCACGCGCGACGCGGCTGGTGAAGAAGGTGAAGCCGCCGGACACCAGCACGCAATGTGCGCCGCGCGCGGTCATGGTGCGTACCAGTTCCTTCGCGCCGGGCATGAGGGTGATGTTGTGCGCGAACACATGTTCGAGCTCTTTTTCGTCGAGGCCTTTAAGCAGGCCGACGCGCTCGCGCAGGGCAGCGGGGAAATCCAGTTCGCCGCGCATCGCACGTTCGGTGATGGCGGAGACATGGGCTTTGAGACCTACGCGGTCAGCGAGTTCGTCGATGCATTCTTGTTCGATCATGGTGGAATCCATGTCGGAAATGAGCAGCTTCTTTTCACGGCCTTCGCTGGGTTGAATGATGTGATCGACCCGCAAATTGCTGCAGAGTTGTTGCAGCGTGCTGCGCAGCAAATCGCTGGGAGGGTGGGGGTAATAGAGATCGACCGCGCGGCCATCTTCCAGCCACTGCGCGCGCTCGTGCTCGCCAAGTACCGTGACAAACGGTGGCAGCTCAAGTAGCGTGCCGGGCGAAGAAATAAGCGTAATGACGGTATGCATAGCGAACAAAATATTGCGGTGTTGATGGGGCCGACCGGCACGGGCAAGTCGGCGTTGGCGCTAGCCGTAGCGCATGCGCGCCCCACTGTCATCATCAATGCCGATGCGATGCAGATGGTGGCCGACCTGCGGGTTATCACTGCGCGACCAACGGTGGAAGAAGAGGCGATGGCCGAGCATGCGCTGTACGGTGTGCTACGCGCCGACGAGCCAACATCGGTCGCGCGTTGGGTGGCGCTGGTGACACCGGTGATCGCGCGTGCGTGGGCGCAGGGTAAGTTGCCGCTGCTGGTAGGCGGCACTGGCATGTATGTGAAGGCGTTGCGCGATGGGCTGGCGAGCATTCCGCCGGTGCCTGCGGAGATCCGTGCACGCGTGCGCAGCATGCAAGCGGCAGAACTTTATGCCGCGCTGAAAGAAAAAGGCGCCGAGGCAGAATTCAAAGCCGGAGATACGCAACGGCTAGCGCGGGCGCTTGAGGTGATCGAGGCAACGGGCAAACCCATCGGCTGGTGGCAGGCGCAAAAAAGCGCGCCCATTTTTCCGCAGGCGCACTGGCAAATGACGTACCTGACCTTGCCGCGCGAAGAACTGTATGACCGGCTGAATCGCCGCTTTGCGCTGATGATGGGGGCGGGGGCGATGGACGAAGTGCACGGGCTGATAGCGAAGGACCTTGCCGCCGACACACCC
>JBEIOT010000232.1:0-2392 GCA_040377415.1 Azospirillum sp.
ATCGTCGGCCCCGGCAATGCTTATGTGGCTGAAGCCAAACGTCAAGTATTCGGCACTGTCGGCATCGACACCATCGCTGGTCCGTCAGAAATTCTCGTGGTCGCCGACGCCAAGAACGAACCGCAATGGATCGCCGCCGACCTGTTGAGCCAAGCCGAACATGACGAGCTCGCTCAATCCGTGCTCATTACCCCCAGCGCCAATTTCGCAGATGCCGTGGCCACCGAGATCGACGCCCTGCTAGCCATCTTGCCACGCGGCGATATCGCGCGCGCCTCGTGGGAAAACCACGGGCTAATCATCACCGTTGGCAATCTCACCGAATCGCTGCCCATCATCGCGACCATCGCACCAGAGCATTTGGAACTCGCCATCGACGAGCCAGAGAAACTCGCGCCGCATGTGCGCAACGCGGGCGCTATTTTCATGGGCCGCTTCACGCCCGAGGCCATTGGCGATTACTTGGCTGGCCCCAGCCACGTGCTGCCCACCTCCGGCGCGGCCAAGTTCAGCAGCGGCCTGTCGGTGTTCGATTTCGTGAACCGCACCAGCCTCATCGGCGCTACGGCCAACCCCGCGCTGTTCGAGGCTGCGGCTACCCTAGCCGATGCCGAGGGCCTGCCCGCCCACGCGCTTAGCCTGCGCTTGCGCCTCAAGTAGTTTCGTTGCAGCGCAGCACGAAACTGCGTATCCTGCATTCATGGACCCCGCTTTTCACAGTGACCGCATCGCCCAAGTGACGCTCGACGATGCGAGCATCATCCGCCGTACGCCCGAGGTGGAGCATGAGCGGCGCGTGGCCATCGCCGACCTGATCGACGAGAACCAGTGCCAGCTGATCGGCAAAGCCGCCGAGCACCCCGGCCCCTACGACCTTTTTGTATCGGTGCGCGAGGGGCGCCTGACCCTGCGCTTCACCAGTAGTGCCGCCACCACGGCCGAAGTGGCCGTGCCGCTGGCGCCCTTCCGTCGCATCATCAAAGACTATTTCATCATGTGCGAAGGCTACTATGAGGCCATCAAGCATGCCCCGGCCGACAAGATCCAGACGCTGGATATGGCTCGCCGTGCCGTGCATAACGAGGGCTCGGAGCTGCTGGGCCACCAGCTTGAGCATGCCGTCACGCTGGATTTCCCCACTGCCCGTCGTTTATTCACCTTAATCTGTGTCTTGCACATTAAGTAAGCCATGCTATACAGCCGCCCATGAGCAAAGAAGATCTACTCGAATTCAAAGGCATCGTTGCCGAAGTTCTGCCCAACACCATGTTCAAGGTGAAGCTGGAGAACGGCCACGAAATGCTTGCCCACGCCTCCGGCTCGATGCGCAAGAACCGCATTCGCGTACTGGCCGGCGATAAGGTGACGGTGGAAATGACCCCGTATGACCTGACCAAGGGCCGCATTAAATTCCGCGAGAAATAGGTGATCCTCGCCTCCGCTTCGCCGCGCAGGCTCGAACTCCTGAAGCTGCTGGGTATCACGCCTGCGCACATCATCCCTGCCGATATCGACGAGAGCGAGCACAAAGGCGAGCTGCCGCTGGCCTATGTGAAACGCATCGCAGAAGCGAAGGCGCAATTGGTCGCGCAACAGCATCCCCATGAACTGGTTCTTGCCGCCGACACGACCGTGGCGGTGGGTCGCCGCATCTTGCAGAAGCCTGCCGATGCATCGCAAGCGCGGGCATTCCTGAAACTACTCAGCGGCCGCCGCCATCGCGTGATGACGTGTGTGGCCGTGGTGAAGCATGGCAAACTGCGCAGCAAAACGGTGACGACCATCGTGCGCTTCAGTCGCCTCAGCACTGCGCAGATGGATGCATATATCGCCAGCAATGAGTGGCAGGGCAAAGCCGGGGCCTATGCCATTCAGGGCCTTGCGGCCTCGTTCATTCCGTTCATTTCGGGATCGCACAGCAATGTGGTCGGGCTGCCTCTTCACGAGACCGCTGCACTAATCGGCGATTAATTTACCGAGCTTTTTACCGCCGAGGATGTGCACATGGAAATGGTGCACGGTCTGGCCGACCGCTTCGCCATTGTTGCTGATGATGCGGTATTCATCGACGCCAAGTTCCTTGGCTACTGCCCCCACGGCTTTGAAGAAACCGACGATCTCGTTATCGGATGCGCGATTGAGGAAATCATCGATGCGTTCGTAATTGCCTTTGGGAATCACCAGCACATGCGTCGGCGCGCTCGGCGCGATATCGGGGAAGGCCAGCGCGTACTCATTCTCGTAAAGCTTCTTTGCAGGTATCTCGCCGCGCAGTATTTTCGCGAATATGTTGTTTGAGTCGTAACTCATGCTGGTTTCTTGCGGGCCTTCTTTTCGGCGATGCCGGAAACGCCTTCGCGGCGCTCGAGTTCGGCCATCACCTGTTCGGGCG
>JBEIOT010000151.1:0-5163 GCA_040377415.1 Azospirillum sp.
CATGCCGATGCCGGTATCGGTGATGGTCAGCGTATTCGCGGTGGTATCGAACCCGATCTCGATCTTCAGCTCGCTCTGGCCGGCCAGCAGCGTGTCGTCCTGCAGCGCTTCGTAGCGCAGCTTATCGCAGGCGTCCGACGCGTTACTGATAAGCTCGCGCAAGAAGATGTCGCGGTTGGTATACAGCGCGTGGATCATCAGGTTCAGCACACGTGCCGTTTCCGCCGTGAATTGGCGGGTTTCAGCGGTGTTCTTCGGTTTCTTCTGGGTAGCGGTCTTGGCCATAGTGTATTTCCTCCTGAGGGGCGATATGGCGCGGATGCAAATAAATGCAAGTGGCAGCCGTTCTTGACATCAAACCGTAACACTTAGCCGCTAGCAACACCCCGATTCTTTTTCTTTTTGGACGTTCTGCAAACACTAGGCAGGACCATCAAGAAGGAATCCGGGCGTCTGAAACTTTCATCACTCTGATGAATGTGCCCGTAAGTTTGGATAAGTGCACTATGAGGAATCGTGAAAAGCGTTCGCGGAAATCCGATGTGAACACGCTCAAGAGCAATCTGGAGCGTTTCATCAACGGAGAGATCGGAAGGAAGTGCAGGAACTGGCGTCAATATGTCGTGCTCATCGAGCAGTCGGCAACGTCGATCCTCATCGAGTTTCGTGGCCTCGCGTCGCATCTTTACAATCAGCTCAATCGGCGATTGGCGATGTATGCGCGGTCGAACAGGGGAATTTCCTTCTGTCCGGAACGTAATGTCATGAGCACATCCTAAGGAGTAGCGTGGCTCGATTCAACTTCGGTTGGGTCGGGTCACGCTCCCGTTTCCTAGAGCTTCTGCCCCAGCGCACGTGCGCCCAACAATGCATCAGCCAACACACAGGCCATCATCGCCTCGCCCACCGGCACGGCACGAATGCCCACGCACGGGTCGTGGCGGCCTTTGGTGACGATCTCAGTGTTCTTGCCTTTTTTGTCGACGGTCTCAACCGGTGTGAGAATGCTGCTGGTGGGTTTCACCGCGAAGCGCACCACCACTGGCTGGCCGCTGCTGATGCCGCCGAGGATGCCACCGGCATTGTTACTAAGGAACTGCGGGCCTTTTTTGCCCGCGCGCATGCGGTCGGCATTTTCTTCGCCACGCAGCGCGGCAGCTTCGAAGCCTGCACCAATTTCCACCGCTTTCACGGCGTTGATGCCCATCATGGCGAAGGCCAAGCGAGCATCGAGTTTTTCGTAGATGGGGTCGCCCAAGCCCGCAGGCACGCCATCGGCAACCACTTCAATGACCGCACCGAGCGAGCTGCCATCTTTACGTGCCGCGTCGAGCGTTTCAGCCCAGCGCTCAGACGCCTTTTTATCCGGCGACCAGAATGGGTTCTTGCCGATCTCTTTAAGGTTCACATTGCTGCGGCTAATTTTATCATCGCCGACCTGTACGAGATAGCCGGTAATGCTGATGCCGGCGGCTTTGAGTATTTTACGCGCAATGGCACCGGCGGCGACGCGCATGGCGGTTTCGCGCGCGCTGCTGCGCCCGCCGCCACGGTAATCGCGAATGCCATATTTGGCGTCATACGTATAATCAGCGTGTGCCGGGCGATATTTGTCTTTGATGTCGCCGTAGTCTTTCGATTTCTGGTCGGTATTCTCGATGATCAGCGAGATCGGTGTGCCGGTCGTTTTGCCTTCGAACACGCCGCTGAGAATTTTCACCACGTCAGCTTCTTTGCGTTGGGTGGTGAATTTGCTCTGCGCCGGTTTACGTTTATCAAGGAACGGCTGGATGTCGGCTTCACTCAGCGGAATACCTGCGGGCACGCCGTCGACCACACAGCCGATAGCTGGCCCGTGGCTTTCGCCCCAGGTGGTGAAACGGAAAATAGTACCGAATGAATTGCTAGCCATGCATGAGTCGTAGCGCGAACACTACACCAATGCAATATCCGGTGCGTCGATGGCTTTCATGCCGACGACATGGTAGCCGCAATCGACATGCATGTTCTCGCCGGTGGTGCCTTGGCCGAGGTCGGAAAGCAGGAACAGGCCTGCGCCGCCCACATCGGCGATGGTGGTGTTGCGCTTGAGCGGACTGTTGAGTTCGTTCCATTTGAGGATGTAGCGGAAATCGCCGATGCCCATGGCGGCCAGTGTTTTGATGGGGCCTGCCGAGATGGCGTTGACGCGAATGTTGTCGGCACCCAGATCGACCGCGAGGTATTTCACGCTGGCTTCAAGTGCGGCTTTGGCCACGCCCATCACGTTATAATGCGGGGTCACTTTTTCGGCGCCGTAGTAGGTCAGCGTCAGCATGCTGCCGCCCTTCTTCATCAGCTTGGCGGCGCGCTTGGCCACGGCGGTGAAGGAATAGACGCTGATGTTCATGGTCATCAGGAAGTTCTCGAGGCTGGTGTCGACGTATTTGCCCTTAAGCTCGTTCTTGTCGGAGAAGCCGATAGCGTGAACCACAAAATCGATCTCGCCCCATTCTTTCTCGAGCACCGCGAAGGTGTCGTCGATGCTTTCCATTTTGGAAACATCACATGGGAGGATAAGTTTGCCTCCCACCGAATCGGCCAGCGGGCGCACGCGCTTCTCGAGCGCTTCGCCTTGGTAAGTGAAAGCCAGCTCGGCGCCTTGCGCCGCCAGATACTGGGTGATGCCCCAGGCAATGGATTTGTCGTTAGCCACGCCCATGATCAGGCCGCGTTTGCCCTTCATCAGGGTTCCGGTGGGGATGGGGGCTTCTTGTTCGGTGTCGCTCATGATGTCTCTCACGTGTTTTGCGGCTATATACCGATGTTTTGGTGCGATGAGCAACCCAAAAAGAAATGGGGAGCCGTGTTAGCGGCTCCCCACATTGTTTCCTTAAATCATTCGCTTACTGCGAAACGATCTGCCACTGGCCGTCGGGCTGGCGGCAAGCGGTGCCGTAACCACGCTCGACCTGGCCACCCACGGTGATGGTCTGCGAGTATTCGCGGCAGTATTGGCCATTGGTGTTCTGATAGTACGCAGCAGGGGTAAAGGTGCCCGAATTGCTGCTTTGCGGGTTGTTCCACGGCAGCACCTGACCCGGTTGACCGGTCTCCAGCGCGCGTTGCTGGGTCTGGTTATAGTAGGCCATATCGCCACGATCGAGCGATGCGCCGATGCTGTGGCCGATGCCCGCGCCAAGCAGCGTACCAACGGCTACGCCAACGAGTTGGCCTGAGCCCGAGCCGAATTGTGAACCGGCGAGCGCGCCGCCAACGGCACCGACACCGGTACCGATGTCGGATTTGCTGAAGCCGCCACCGCCGGTGACACCGCCACGGCTTGCATTCTGGGCGCTTTGCTGGCTATCGCACGCGCTGGCCAACAGGGCGACGGCGCTGAGTGCGAGGATCGATTTTTTAACGGTTTGCATGGAATTCTCCGATAGTGAAACGTGCTTGTTATAGAGAACTACAGGCCACGTAAAAAACCTATAGGTTCATTGCTTATACGTGGGCTACTTGCCTTCCCCTGCGCGGAAAGCACGGATCATGACGATGACGAACAGTAACCCGCCGATAACCGCCAATAATGTACCCATACCAAGGAAGCCCAGCGCCGCCTGAACGTCCGACGAAAGGTTGGGGGTTTCGCCCGCCGGGGTCTTGCGCAGCACGCCATAGCCGCCCGAATAGGCGAACCCGCCCACATGCATCAGCTGGCCGACACCCAGGATGATGGGCTGCCAGAAGGCCATGCGCGTGTGCGCCACGGCTTTGTAGCCAAAGCGCGGCAGCATGGCATAGGCCAGCCCCATCAGTGCGAGCGTTACGCCGACGATAGCACCATGGTAATGCGCGGGGATGACTACGTTCTGGCCAGTGATCATCAGGCCAAGCCCACCGCCTACTAAGAAGACGACCAGCGAGCTGACCAGCGACGACGCATAGGCACGATGTTTGTGGGTGATGAGTTTGCGTGCCGCCCACAGCCGCGCGATGGTCAGCAGTGCCAGCACGCTGACGCCTGCCCCACCCAGCGCGATCATGACGCGTGTGTGGAAGCCGATGAATTCGGGGCTATCGAACGGATATAGCGCAAAGCCTGCGATGTGCGCGACGGCCGTCAACAATGCGAGGCCATACGATAATTGCACCGCGCGTTTGTTCAGCGGTTCACCACTCAATAGTTCCACCAGCGCGATCCATGCCGACATCATCAGCAGCGTGTAGCTGACTTGCAAGATGTGGCCACCCGTCCAGAACAGCGTTTCATACATCGCCTGCCCGCTGACATCGACGGGCATCAAATATCCGGCGAGGAAGAATGCGCCCAGCGCCAGCAGCGTGGTGAATGCGGCATAGAGGAACCCGTGCAGGTCGTGCGGTACAGCCGCGCGGGCGCGCAGTGTGGCGTAGTGGAACACCACCGGCAACGTCATCACCGCGATACCGGCGGCGAGCAACCCAAGCCCCAGCAGGAACGGCAGGTTATTGAGCACCGGAATATAGTTGCTGATGAACACTTCCCAATGATTGTCGATGGGCGACACCGCGATCAGCGCTGCGCTGGCGGCAACGGTCCAGAATCCGGTGCGGCGCCATTGCGCGTAGTGCGGTTGTGGCAATAGCAATGCCCAGCCCATGCCTGCGACGGCGATGAACCACATGAGCACCGACAGATCGACATGCACGACCAGCGCCACGCGGAACAAACGCGTCAGCAATTCAATTTCTTTCAGTTGCGGCGCGCGGCCAGCCCCTAAGAACAATGCCCACACGCCAGCAACGGCAAGGCAGAGAATACCCAGCCACAACCAGTGACGGGCGTCGCGTAGCGAGGGATCGTTCGTGCTCATGCATGCACCTTTCGTTTTTTCGAGCGTTACCCAAGTGTGGCTGCAAACACAAGATGCTTGTGGCGGAGCCAGCGCTCCGCTAGGCACAAGCGCATGCAACCTGCCTTAAAGCACCGTCGCGCTGTTACGCTCTGGCTCACCATCACTGCTGTGCTGGTGGTAGCGATGATACTCATCGGCGGGCTGACGCGTCTTACCGAATCGGGCCTTTCCATCGTCGAGTGGAAAATACTCGACGGCATCTTCCCGCCCATGAGCGACGAAGCGTGGCATGTCGAGTTCTCGGCCTACAAAACCTCACCGGAATATGTATTGGTGAATACAG
>JBEIOT010000074.1:0-8723 GCA_040377415.1 Azospirillum sp.
ACCGTGCCGCCGTCCGGACCCTTGATCTCCTGCTTCTCGAGGTCGACCTCGATGATGGCGTTCGAGCCGCGGCTCGCATCCTCCATCAGCTTGGCGATGATCTCCTTGGAGCCCTTGATCGGCAGGATGCCGTTCTTGAAGCAGTTATTGTAGAAGATGTCGGCGAAGCTCGGCGCGATGACGCTTTGAATACCGAAATCGGCCAGCGCCCACGGCGCATGCTCGCGCGAGCTACCGCAGCCAAAATTCTCATAAGCCACCAGAATTTTTGCGTTGGTGTAGGGCTCGCGGTGCAGCACGAAATCATCGATGCGCGTGCCATCCACCGTGTAGCGCATCTCGTAGAACAGCCCTTCCTTCAGGCCGGTGCGCTTGATGGTCTTCAGGAACTGTTTGGGAATGATCATGTCCGTGTCGATATTCTGCAACGGCAGCGGCGCGGCGATGGCATTCAAGTTCGTAAATTTTTGCATAACTAGCTCAAGCTCGATTTACCCGGGTCGAGCGGCAATTTGCCGTCGCGGCTGGCGGGCTGGTTGTCAAAACGCGCCGCCCATTGTTCGTCGCGTTGCTTGCGGCGAAACAGGTTGGCGAAGATGTCTTTAATGGCGTTGGTAAGGCTCATGGCGGGGCTTATAGACCCAAGCCGTAGCCCCTGCAAGCCTAGCGTTTGCCGTAAATAACGCGCGTACCGCAAATCGCGTCGTGCATCGACACTTTCTCGCGCGAGAAGGCGATGAGCATGAACCCGAGGCAGAAGGTGAACCACGACATGAACCGCGCGAACCAGCGAATGATGGAGAATTTGAGATCAATGGCCACGCCATTGGTGCGCACCACATAAATGCCGCACCAGCGCTTGCCCGGCGTGGCCTGCCAGCGGCCAGCGGTGAACCACACATGGTAGAAGAACGATGCGATAAGGAACACGGCGATATCCGTGCCCGTGAACCACGGGGTGCCGCTGGCGCCGCTGAGCATCAACACATCGTTGACGCTCTGGCCCGGTGCAGGTGCAGGCAACCAGCCCATTTTAATGAGCTGGTTCACATTATCGTCGCTGGTCTGGGCGTGCGCCACGCTACCAAGGAGGAAATCACCAAGGAACACCAGCAGCGCCACCACATGTTGGTCGATGCCATACGCCATCATACGGCGCCAGAATCCGGCATAACGCACAGGTGAGGTGCTAGCGCTTTCCATGCACCACGCGCGTATCGGCGAGCAGGTCATGCAGCGCCGTTCTCTCAGCGGTGAACAGCGGCAGCAAGTATCCCAAACCGAAGATGGCGCTCGAGGCGAGGTAACCCGCCGTGCGACCCACCGCGACCATGCGGTCGACCGGCTTACCGTCGGTACGGATGACCATCAGCTTCATGTAACGTTTGCCGGGGCTGGCCTGCCATTTGCCGGCAGTGAAATACGTGAAATACGCCGCCACGCCCACCAGCCAAAGCAACCCGCCAAAGCCGGGCATGATGCTAGTGAGGATAAGGCCCGCGATATACAGCGGCACCATGTCGATGAGGAAGGCAATGGCGCGCGGCTTGAAGGCCGCAAATTCGGCGCCGGTAGCAGAAAGGGGAGTGGGGGGCACGGTGCTCATGCGCGTTGCATAGCGAAACCCATGCCCCCTGTCACCTAGTCCTTGCGGAACGGTTTACGCGGGGCGCGATCGCCGTAAGGCTTCTTGTCACCGTACGGCTTTTTGTCGCCATAAGGTTTCTTGTCGCCGTAGGGTTTGCGCTCGCCACGCGGCTTATCGCCGTAGGGCTTGTCGCCACGCGGTTTATATTCACGCGGCTTGTCGCCATCGCTGCGCGGCTTGTATTCACCACGGGGCTTATACTCGCCTTCGCCACGCGGCGCGCGCGGTTTGTATTCGCCTTCACCACGCGGCTTGCGCTCGCCATACGGCTTGTCGCTGCGCGGCTTGTATTCGCCACGGGGCTTGTACTGGCGCTCTTCGCGGCTGGTGTCGCGGTCGCTGCGCTCGCGCGGAGCACGGTCGCCGAAATCACGCTTGGGCTTGCGGTCGAAACGCTCGGTGCGCTCTGCGTGCTCGCGGTCGCGATCGCCCACTTCACGCTCGCGGCGCTTCTCATCTTTCGCCTCAACTTTAAGTCCGTGACGCATGCCGACCAGCAGGCGGGCAACGGCTTCACGCTCTTCTGCGAAGGCAGCGCCATCTTGCTCGGTGATGTATCCAAGGCGTTCCGCGATGGTGGTCAGCGTGGCGAGTTCTGCCGTCGCTGCTTGCGCATCGAAGTAGCTGTTCAGGATACCTTGCTCGTTCGGTTTGCCCGAACCTGCAGCGATGTTGGTAGCCACGCGCGCAGCCGCCGCGCGCATATCATTGGCGAGGCTGGTGTTGGCGAAGGCTTCGCTGAGCTGGTACGCGCGCTCGGCAAGAGTGATGGCTTTTTGCCAAGCGGGAAGCTCGGCATATTCGCGCGCTGCGGAAATACCGCCGGTGCGCAGGGGGGCTGAATTGGTAGTAGACATATTAGCTCAACTTTCTGACGTCGGTTAAATTGCCGGTAATAGCTGCAGCAGCAGCCATGGCGGGGGACATCAGGTGAGTTCTGCCGCCACGTCCCTGGCGACCTTCAAAGTTACGATTGCTGGTTGAAGCACAGCGTTCACCTGGTGACAGGCGGTCATTATTCATCGCTAAGCACATGCTGCACCCAGCCTCACGCCACTCGAAACCCGCAGCGGTAAAAATTTTATCCAGGCCTTCTAGTTCGGCCTGTTCTTTCACCAGGCCCGACCCCGGTACGATCATCGCCAGCTTCACGCTTTTGGCGACATGCTTACCCGCCACCACTTTCGCGACTTCGCGGAAATCCTCGATACGGCCATTGGTGCACGAACCGATGAAAATTTTATCGACTGGAATGTCGGTGAATTTTGTGCCGGGGGTGAGGCCCATATAGTCCAGCGAACGCGCGACCGTCTCGCGCTGCGCTTCGGGGAAATCCGTCAGAGCAGGTACCGAACCGGTGATGGGCATGACATCTTGCGGGCTCGTGCCCCAAGTGATCTGCGGCGCAATTTCCGATGCGTTCATTTTAATTTCAACGTCGAACTTCGCGCCGTCATCCGTCGGCAGCGTTTTCCAATAAGCCACGGCCGCGTCGTAATCAGCACCCTTTGGCGCCATCGGGCGGCCACGGAAATACTCGTACGTTTTTTCATCCGGCGCGATGAGGCCAGCGCGCGCACCAGCTTCGATGCTCATGTTGCACACCGTCATGCGTGCCTCGACCGACAGATCGCGAATGGCGCTGCCTGCGTACTCAATAACATAACCAGTCCCACCAGCGGTGCCGATCTTGCCGATGATGGCGAGGGTGATGTCTTTCGCCGTTACGCCGGGGCCCATTTCGCCATCCACCGTCACGCGCATGTTCTTCGCGCGTTTCTGGATGAGGGTTTGGGTCGCCAGCACATGCTCGACTTCACTAGTGCCGATGCCGAACGCCAGCGCACCGAATGCACCATGCGTCGAAGTATGCGAATCACCGCAAACGATGGTAGTGCCGGGCAGGGTGAAGCCTTCTTCGGGACCCACGATGTGCACGATGCCTTGGCGCTTATCGTCCATCTTGAAATACTGCACGCCGAACTCGGCGCAATTTTCTTCCAGCGTCTGCACTTGGATGCGCGACGTTTCGTCCTTGATGCCTTGCAGGCGATCCTTGGTGGTGGGCACGTTATGGTCGGCCACGGCCAGCGTTTGCTTGGGGCTGTGCACCGGGCGACCCGCCGTGCGCAGGCCCTCGAAGGCTTGTGGGCTGGTCACTTCATGCACCAGATGGCGGTCGATATACAGCAGGCAAGTGCCGTCATCCGCCTCATGCACGAGGTGAGCGTCGAAGATCTTGTCGAAAAGGGTACGCGGTTTGCTTGTCATGGTCTCATCGTTTTGGGTGCGCTTGATTCGCAGCCATTGGTATTAAAAACGATAAAAACCCCGAATCAAGTTCGGGTGACGCCTTTAGGCGTTCGCTTCACCCGAAGTAGCCGCTTTTTTGTCGGCAGCGCCGGCAATTGCGGTCAGATCCATTTTCTCACGGATACGTGCCGATTTACCGGTACGACCACGCAGGTAGTAGAGTTTCGCGCGGCGCACTTGGCCGGCACGCACCATTTTCACCGACTCGATACGCGCCGAGTAGAGCGGGAATACGCGCTCAACGCCTTCGCCGTGGCTAAGCTTGCGCACGGTGAAGCTGCTGTTAAGGCCCGCGTTCTTCTTGGCAATGACCACGCCTTCGAAGGCCTGGATACGCTCGTTGTTGCCCTCGATGATCTTCACGTTCACGCGAACGACGTCGCCAGCTTTAAAGTTGTCAACTTTGCTGGTTTTCTTAACTTTTTCAACTTGTTCAGCGTCGATTTGATCAATGATGTTCGTCATGGCAGTAACCTTGCGCGTGCGCGTTTTTGTATGAATTGGAGGGGCTAAATACACAGCCCCCCGTGGCTTGGCAAGGGTTATTTTGCCCCTTTTCCCACCAAATCAGGCCGACGTATGGCCGTAATAGCTTTGGCCTGCTCCAACCGCCACTTGTCGATGTTGGCATGATGGCCGCTGGTCAGCACCTCCGGCACCGTGCGGCCTTCCCATTCGGCGGGCTTGGTATAGTGGGGGTATTCCAGCAGCTGTGCATACTCGCCATCGCCGAAACTTTCCTGCCCCAGCGATTCATGTTTGCCCACCACGCCCGCCAGCAGGCGAACGGTGCCTTCAATAAGCGCCATCGCCGGCACATCGCCGCCGGTCAGCACAAAATCGCCTAAGGATATCTCGCGCGGCTGGTGTTTTTCCAGCACCCGCTCATCCAGCGCTTCGTAGCGCCCACAGAATAAGATCACATCGGTCGTCGCCAGCTCGCGCAGCAGTGCCTGCGTCATGCGCTCACCCCGCGGGCTGAAATGAATGAGCTGCGCCCCCGGCGCTTGTTCCTTCGCCACGTTAATGGCCGCGTCCGCCACATCCGGCTTCAGCACCATACCCGCGCCGCCGCCATAGGGCGAATCATCCACCTTCTGGTGCGGGCCCGTGCCGAAATCGCGCAGCGCCATCACGTTCAGTTTCCACAAGCCCTGCGCGTGCGCATCGCCAATGAGTGAATGCGCGAGCGGGCCGGGATACATCTCCGGCATCAGCGTAATAATGGTGGCCTGCCAGGGTTTACTCACCAGCTTCTTCCTCTTCACGGCTGCCCAGCAGTTGCGGTGGGTCGATGACCAGCTTACGCGCGCTCACATCCACCACCGGGAAATTCGCATCCGTAAAGCTGAACAACTCCGTCTCGCCATTGGGGCGTTTGAGTTCCAGCAGATCTCCCGCGCCAAAATTATGCAGCGCATGCACCGTGCCGAACGCCATGCCGTCCTTCGTTTCCACGCACAGGCCCACCAGGTCCACCGCATAATATTGCGAGTCCTTCTTCAGCTGCGGCAGCTCGGCACGCGTCATGCCCAGTTGTTTACCCCGCCATAACTCCGCTTCCTCGCGTTTGGTCAGCCCTTCGATGTCGATGATGTATTGCCCCTGCGCCGTGCCGGTCACGCGGAACTTTACTTCCTTGCCCGATGGGTCAGTTAGCGTGGTGTGCTTTTTAATGGCATCTTCCGGG
The DNA here is from genome assembly GCA_040377415.1 of Azospirillum sp. GTDB lineage: Bacteria > Pseudomonadota > Alphaproteobacteria > Rickettsiales > UBA3002 > QFOX01. The sequence goes on from JBEIOT010000074.1 coordinate 5,652, forward strand.
TCGGTGAAACTCTTCACCTTCACGCGGCCACTCACGCCGTGCGGCTGTGTCACTACGGCCAGCGTTACCCAGCCCTTTGGTGCTTCTTTTTGTTGTGCGGTCATTTTTTCTTCATTTCGTGTGAAAAGGATTTAAGCTCCCTTAGCGCAAACCATGCAGGATAGTCATGAAAAAACAAATTATCATCGGCACGCTCATCATGGCGACCCTGGCCGCCTACAGCCTCTATAACAGCGACGCCCTCACCACCGAGCGCAAAACCTTCGTCGCCGACTGCGAAACCAACAACGGTATCTACGCCGAGGGCGTGCTTTCCAAAATGGAATGGCGCCACGCAGGCTGCACTACCAAAAAATGCGATCCGGAAAAAGGCGGGCAGGGCGAGTACGTACTCACCTTCACCCGGCATGATCTGGTAAAACCCACGGTGGCAACATTGCCCGGTATCAAAGTGGAACTCGACGCCCCGCGTCGCAAATTAGAGCACGGCAAAAGCTATTCGGTCTGCATGAAGAAAGACCACGTGCTGATCGACTATTACAAGTCGTTCTAGTTCGTCTGAACGATAATGCCGATCACGCCGATCACGACGCCGACAACGGCAAGTACGATTTCCATGGCTGACTCCTAAACGAAAAACACCGCAACCTTAACAGATTGCGGTGTTTTGTATCGTGAAGATTCCGTGAAGCTTTTAACCGGTCAGTAGACCGGCCAGCCCTCAGAACTACTCGGCTTTTGCTTCCTCAGCGGCCGGCGCAGCTTCTTCAGCAGCAGGGGCAGCGGCAGCAGCAGCTTCTGCTTCTTTCGCAGCAGCGGCTTCAGCTTCAGCATTGGCTTTCGCTTCAACTTCAGCGGCAGCTTTTTTCTCGTTGCGCGAAAGCTTGTCGGCTTTCTTGCGGCTTTTCTGCGGCTTGCCAGCAACGTCGCTCTTTTTGGTCAGGCCAGCGTCGGCCAGCAGGCCGTTCACGCGCTCGCTCGGCAATGCGCCGACCGAAAGCCAGTATTTGATACGCTCTTGGTTCAACACCACGCGAGCGGTGTTGTCCTTGGCGAGCAGCGGGTTGAAGGTGCCCAGTTTCTCGATGAAAGCGCCATTGCGCGGTTTGCGCTTATCGGCGGCTACGATGCTGTAAAACGGGCGTTTTTTGGCGCCACCACGGGCGAGACGAAGTACTGCAGACATTTGTTTTTCCTTTCGGTTGAACCACTTAGCCGCACCATGCGACGTTGTTGTTCATGTACCCAAGTGATATGCCCCAAAGCGGGGATGCGGCTTTAACCATACTGTCACACCGTTGGCAACCCTTATTTGGTAGGGTTTTGGCATGAACAAGCCGTCCTCATGGGCCAATAAAGTCGCGCCGCAGCTTCCGCTGTTCGACCGGCTATACCCAACCGGCACCCTCGGCACGCTCGATAACTTAACACGCAGCTTCAACGACAAGCATTACCCCGAACACATGAGCGAGAGCGACCGCAAGTCGTTGCTGTTCTACCATCTGCACGAGTTCGCCGCCGCCGCGCCCGACTTCCTTAAGCCGCAGGTCCTGCAACTCACGGCCCAGCTCGACGAGCTGGAAGCCATCCAGAACAAATACCGCCACCAGCATGCGGCAGGCACCAACTCGCCCGAAAGCGACCGCGAAGCCATGCAGCGTTCAAGCAAGCTCGCGGGCTACATTCATGGCAGCTGCGTTATGCTGCGCGGCAAAGCCGAAGAAGGCATCACCGCCAAGCGCCTGTCAAAAGCCATCCAGGCCGATAGCACACGTCAAGGTATCGATACCCAGTTCCCATGCCTAAGCACCTTGGCCATGAAGGCCTACCAGATATCGTTACTGCAAACCCTCAGCAGTAAGCTGCACGATCTGCACATGATCACGCCGCAAGTGAACTACTCCGTGAAACCCAAGGTGCATTCCACCAGCGCACTAGCAGCATACGAACTCACCGAAACGCAACGGGCCATTGATGCGTACTACAATGCCGGCGGCGATCTCGCCGCGCGTGATCTTGAATTGCACAAACGCCTGCAAAAGCATCACGAAAAACCCAACTTCCGCAACACCGAGGCGCTCAGCGACGAATTAATGGCGCTCAGTAAAACTGCCGGGCTCAGCAATGCGCAGGGTCAGTTCCACCATGAACTTCAATCGCGGCTGCTGCGCGACTATAAGTTCGACCGCCACGATATCCGCCAGCGGCAAGCCAATGGCACACTGACCGATACCGATCCGCTGCAATGGCGCAGTGCCTTGCTCGACATCGCCTACCTTGCGCGCTGGCGCGAAGTGGCCAGCAAACTGGGCGACGTGGTCTACGATAAGCATAACACCATCGCCAGCCCCGCCATCAAGGGCGACCCCAGCAGCCATGTCGTGAACGAGATCGTGAAAAAAGCGATGGTGAAAGTGCCCACGCCCCAGCGCGAGCTGTAACATAATCTTCATCCAATACCGCAGATTGGCTGTTAAATTGCGGCCATGACTCAGAATGCATCACCCCGTCTGTTTTCCGACGAAGAGATCCGCGCTGGTTACCGGCGCGAGCAACAGGTGCGTCGTGATATCCGCGAATACCTCGATAAGCGCATCGCCCCACAGGTCGATAAATTACGCGCCACGTTCGAGCGTGAACGCATGAAGCTGCGCGCTGCGTTTGCAGCTGAGGGTTTTGAAACGGCTGACCCCTGCATGCGCGCCACATTCGACACCGCCGGTAAAGAACTCGAACGACTCATCATGTTGTGCGGCACCGACGCGGCAAGCGAAAGCCAGCAACGCATCGTGGTCGTAGCGCGCGAGCATCCCGAGCGCATTCTCAGCATGCTCGAAGCTGTTTACGAATCGCCCGCCATCAACAAGTTCTGGCGCCATCACGCCAAGACCCATCACGGCGATGCAAAAGCTCAACTGGGTGTTGCCGGTCACGGATTGCTCGGCCAACTAGTGCGTGAGTATTTCGAGAATATTCCTGATATTTCGGATCTGCGCGGCAAGTTCGACCGCGGGCGCGGCTAACCGCCGAGGTTGCCCAGCATCTTCTTCATGGCGAACGGGTTCATGCCCT
>JBEIOT010000085.1:0-8020 GCA_040377415.1 Azospirillum sp.
GCGAGACCACCTGCAAGCAAATTGCTTTGGCAATTCGCGACGAAGTGGTGGATCTCGAAAAAGCTGGCATCCGCCTCATCCAGATCGATGAACCGGCGGTGCGCGAAGGCCTGCCGCTGCGCGACGCGGATAAGAAAGCTTATCTCAAATGGGCCGTCGATTCGTTCCGCCTTTCCGCCGCTGGCGTGGAAGACGCCACGCAGATCCACACCCACATGTGCTACTGCGAGTTCGGCGACATCATGCAAGAGATCGCTGATCTGGATGCCGACGTGATTTCCATCGAGACCTCGCGCTCGGCCATGGAGCTGCTCACCGACTTTGCGACCTTCAAGTACCCCAACCAGGTGGGCCCGGGTGTTTACGACATCCACAGCCCGCGCGTGCCCAAGCAGACCGAGATGGTGACGCTGCTGCACAAGGCGCTGGAAGTGCTGGAGCCCAGCCAAATTTGGGTGAACCCCGATTGCGGTCTGAAGACCCGCGGTTGGAAAGAGGTCGACCCGGCACTGAAAGCCATGGTCGCCGCTGCGAAAGAAGTGCGTAGCGAGTTGGCCAGCACCAAGAAGGTGGCCAACGGCTAACCTAATCGGTTTTTGATATGTTTATTGGAACGCCCGCTTGCTAACCACAGGCGGGCGTTTTACTTATCACGCATGCGTATCGCAATTATTGGTTCCGGCATTGCAGGCCTCAGCGCGGCGTACCTGCTTCACGAGCAGCACGACATTACGCTTTATGAACGCGAAACCCATCTCGGTGGTCATGCGCGCACGCGCAGCGTCAATGGCGTGAATGTCGATACCGGCTTCATTGTCTTTAACGATCGCAATTACCCGAACCTGCTCGGCCTGTTCGCCGCACTGGGTGTGGAAAGCATCGAAAGCAACATGAGCTTCGCCGCCAGCGTGGGGCAGGGCGGTTTCGAATATTCCAGCAAAAGCCTGCGCGGCGTGTTTCCCACCTTCGCCACGTTATTCGATAAACGCCGCTGGCTCATGGGCCGCGATTATTTCCGCTTCAGCAAATTCGCCAAGGCATTCCTGAAGAACCCGGACGAGCGCAGCCTCGGCCAGCTCGTAAAAGACAGCGGCGTGGGGCAGGACTTCGCGCGCTACTTCATTCTGCCCATCGGCGGTGCCATCTGGAGCTGCCCCGTCAGCACCATGATGGACTATCCCGCACGCACGTTCGTGCAGTTCTTCGAGAACCACGGGCTGCTCGACATTAACGGCCAGCCGCAATGGCGCACCGTGACGGGCGGCAGCCAACAATATGTAAATAAACTAATTTCAACCGTGCGACCCACGCTGAAACCCGCAGCCAGCCTTGTTTCACGTGAAACAAACGGCATTCGCGTAAAGGATGCGCTGGGGCAGGAAGAAGTCTACGACCACGTCATCATGGCGGCCCATGCCGATGAATCACTGGCCATGCTCACCCATCCCACGCAGGCCGAACGCGAAGTGCTCGGCGCATTCAAGTTCCAACCCAACATTGCCTACCTGCACAGCGACGAACGGCTGATGCCACGCGAGAAGAAATGCTGGGCGAGCTGGGTATACTTAAGCGACGGCGCCGAGGATAGATCGCCGAACCTGGCCGTGAGCTATTGGATGAACCTGCTGCAAAGCCTGCCGGGCCAGCCGCTGATCGTGACGCTGAACCCCGCGACCAAGCCCGACAAGATCCACGACGAGAAACTGTTCCACCACCCCATTTTCGATGAAGCGGCCATTCAGGGGCAGGCGAGAATCCCCAGCATCAACGGCGTCGATCGCATCAGCTACGTGGGTGCATGGCAGCGCTACGGCTTCCACGAAGACGGCATCTGGTCCGCCGTGCGCGTGGCCAAGCAATTGGGAGCGAGTATCCCATGGGCATAGACTGGCTCAACGCGCCGCATTTGATGCGTGCCGATGTGATGCACAAGCGCCTCCTACCGCGCGAGCATGCGTTCAACTACCGCGTCTATTACATGGCGCTGCCCATTGAGCATTTGACCTACGCCAAGAAGGGCATTTTTTCCTACGACCGATTTAATCTGTTGAGCTTCTACGAGCGCGACCACGGCCCGCGCGATGGTAGCAACATCGCGCAATGGGCGCGCGGGCTGCTGAACCAGTTCGAGGTGAATGATGGCGTGACGCATCTTGTGCTCGTTACGCTACCGCGCACGATGGGCTATGTGTTCAATCCCGTCAGTTTCTGGCTGGGCTTCAATGCGCAGGGCGATCTGCTCGCTGCCATTGCCGAAGTGAATAACACGTTCAAGGAAACACACAGTTACGTGCTGAGTAAGCAAGACGGCTCGTTCATCACCAGCGATGACTGGTTGACCACCAGCAAGGACTTCCATGTATCGCCCTTCCTGCCGGTGGAGGGCAGCTACCGCTTCCGCTTCGCCGTGCGCGAGGAAAAGCTCGGCGTCTGGATCGACCACTATAACGCGCAAGGCGAACTCACCTTATTAACTTCGCTGGTGGGACGCATGGAGCCTTTAACTCGGCGTGCCTTATGGAGAGCGTTCTTTGCGGTTCCGCTGGTCACTTTAAAGGTGATCGGGCTGATCCATTTCGAAGCCATTCGTCTAACCATCAAAAAGATCCGTTACATTAACAAACCGCCACAGAAAGAACACAAGGTGACCCATGGTCATGAATAAACAAAAAGACAGCGCCATCGAAGCGATATTCGTACGCATTTTCCGCCAAGCTCAATTCGGCACGTTGCACGTCACCACGCCGAGTGGTCACCAGCACACATTCGCCAGCCCTAACCCAGGACCCGAAGCATGGTTCAATATCCACGATTGGCGCGCCATTCGGCTATCGCTCACGCGCGGCGATATCGGCTTTGGCGAAGCCTACATCGAGGACCTCTGGAGCACCCCCGATCTTGGCAATCTGTTCCATTACATGGTGCTCAACTTCGAGCCGCTTGAAAAAGTGGTGATGGGTAAAAAATGGATGCAGATGGTTTTCCGCCTCGTGAACTTCTTCCGCCGCAACAGCCGCGAGCAAAGCAAGGTCAACATCCGCGCTCATTACGACGTGGGCAACAGCTTCTACAAATTATGGCTGGATGAGACCATGACCTACAGCTCGGCACTCTACGAAGGCCAGCCGCGTGACCTTGCGCAAGCACAGCACGCGAAATACGCCCGCATCATCAGCAAGCTCGGTGCGCCGGGTGAAGTGCTCGAGATCGGTTGCGGCTGGGGTGGCTTCGCCGAAGATGCCGGCAAGGCGGGGCACCGCATTACCGGCCTCACACTTTCGCCATCGCAACTGGACTACGCGCGCGACCGCATGGAACGCGCAGGACTTGCCGATAAAGCGAATTTAAGACTCGTGGATTACCGCGACCAACAAGGCCAGTTCGATTCCATCGTCAGCATCGAAATGCTCGAGGCGGTGGGCGAGGAATATTGGCCCACTTACTTTAAGGCCGTGCATGATCGCTTGAAGCCGGGTGGCACGGCCATCATCCAGACCATCACCATCGGCGATGATCACTTTGAAGGCTATCGCGCGCGTAGCGATTTCATTCGCCACTACACGTTCCCCGGTGGGCTGCTGCCGTCCATCGGTAAGCTGAAAGAACAGATGACTGCTGCCGGTTTGCAGTGCCGCGAGATCTTCGCCTTCGGACAGGATTATGCAGTGACACTGCAAGAGTGGATGGACCGCATCAACGCCCGCGCCGATGAAATTAAGGCACTGGGTTACAGTGAAGAATTCTTAAGAAGCTGGAGATTTTATATCGGGTGCTGCATTGGTGCTTTCCGCGCCGGCCGCACCGATGTGGTGCAGCTTGAAATTACCCACGCCTAAAGGAGCCCCATGCTAAAGCGCCTGACCGTATTTGCCATTCTTGCACTCACCGCCTGCGGCCAACCCGACGTGAAAGATTTCCGCACTGCCGAACCCAAGCTCGACGTGCGCGAATATTTTAAAGGCCGCATCATGGCCTTTGGCACCGTCACCGATTATTCGGGTGAGATCACTGACCGCGTGTTCGTCGAAATGAACGGCACATGGGAAGGCAACAACGGCAAACTGGAAGAACATTTCCGCTATGCCGACGGCACGACCGAAGACCGCACTTGGAATCTGCAAGTGAGTGAAGATGGCCAGCGCGTGAAAGGCACCCGCGAGGATGTGATCGGCGAAGCTAACGGTGCGCAAGCGGGCAACGCACTGTTCATGGAATACAAGCTCAAGCGCAAGATCGATGGCAGCGAGACGGAACTCACCGCCGACGACCGACTCTACCTCATCGACCCGCAATACATGATCAACGAAATTCGACTCAAGAAATATGGCGTCACCGTCGCCACCATGAATCTCGGCTTCCATCGCCTCAACGAATTTTAAGGAGACTATTTATGCGCCGCTTCATCTTCGCTGCCGTACTTGCCCCCACACTCGCATTCGCCGCTGCGCCGGCAGGCATGGAAAAGGTCGGCAGCGCCAGCCTACATAAACTTGTTTTCCACGTGTACGATGCCGCGCTCTATGCGCCCGGTGGTAAGTTCGATTCTAGCAAGAAGCACGCGCTGGAACTTACCTATCAAATGGACTTCACAAGCAAAGAGATTGTCGATCGTTCCATCGATGAAATTCGCCATGCGCAGCAAGTTTCTGCCGAGCAGGAAAAAACATGGCGCGCGGAACTTAGCAAAGTGATTCCCGACGTGAAGGACGGCGACACCATTCGCGCGACGGCGACGCCGGGCAAGTCCATTGCGTTCGCGCATAACGGCAAAGCCACCGGCACGGTAACGGATAAGACTTTGGTCGAACCGTTCATGAATATCTGGCTGGGTGCCAAGACCAACGAACCGTCGCTTCGTAAAAAGCTGTTGGGTTCCAAGTAGCAGGCCATTGAAACTGCATGATTATTGTGCAGTGCAACATAAATTAATTTCTACCGTAAATTGCATACTTGCATTTTATACGTCTGCTCGTATATTCCGCTGCATTGCACAATAGGGAGATTCGTTATGGCATCCGCCAAAAGAAAGACCACTGCTAAACGCGTAACCAAAACGGTACGCAAGACTCAATCGAAAGCAGCACACGCTGCAACGACCGTTGCCAAGAGCGCAGCGCGTCAGCAAAACCAATTCGCACGCCAAGGCACCGCATGGGCCGAGCAAGGTGCACAGGAATGGCAGAAAGGTGCCAACGAGTGGGCCAAGCAAAGCGCGAAACTCTACTCGCTTCCGTTCGCGCAAGGCGACGCTGCGACCGCGACCAAGCAAGCTGCTGAACAAGTGAAAGCAGCAGGCGAGCAGTTCATGCGCGCTGGCAACGACATCATGTCGCAAATGTTCGGTGGCACCGATCCGATGGCTCAATGGAAAGGCCTGATGGAACAAGCTGCTGGCAAAATGCCCAAGATGAACAGCATGCCCGGCGCTGATGAAGCCACGGCAAAAATGCGCGACTTCGCTCGTGAGTCGACCGCGACCGCAACCAAAGCTGCTAGCGACGCGACCCGCGCCGTGAACGAAGCCGGTGCACTCGCGCGTGAGAACGCCGAAGCCATGGTGCAAGTGAACAACATCGCCATCGCGGTGAGCAAAGAGATCGGCGCCGAGCTGATCAGCTACACCAACAAGACCTTCTCGCAGAATGTTGAGTTGGGCAAACAGCTCCTCACCTGCCGCACGCTGAACGACATGTTCGACCTCAGCAGCAAGTTCATGAAAACCAACCTCGACGGTTTCTTCACCGAAAGCGTACGCCTGTCGGAAAAACTTTTCCAACTGAGCAACGATGTTGCTGAGCCGCTCAACGAGCGTTTCTCGGACACCAACGAGCGCCTGAGCCGTACGCTGAAAGCGTAAGGTTCGCCGCACACGACAAAAAAGCCCGCGAAGCGATTCGCGGGCTTTTTTATTTGTTCAAAAAAATGAATTAAGCGGCGCGGACTTTCTCAGCGTCGTAGCGCACGCCGAGGCGGGCGAAAACCTCGACCAGCGCTTGGGTCAGGCCTTGCATCATCTCGACCGAGTGGAATGGCGTCGGCGTGATGCGCAGGCGCTCAGTGCCTTTGCGCACGGTGGGATAATTGATGGGCTGCACATACATGCGGTATTCTTCGAGCAGGATGTCGGTGATGCGTTTGCACAGTACCGGATCGCCGACCATAACGGGCACGATGTGCGTGTTGTTCTCCATCACCGGAATGCCCGCATCGGCCAGCATGGCCTTCAGCTGCTTCGCATTGCGCTGGTGCGCATCGCGCTCCGCTTGCGAATCCATCAGGTGACGGATGCTGGCAGTAGCGCCAGCAGCAATGGCGGGGGGAAGGGTGGTGGTGAAGATGAAGCCCGGAGCATACGAGCGGATCATATCGATGATATTGGCTTTCGCCGCGATGTAGCCGCCGATGACGCCAAACGCTTTCGCCATGGTGCCTTGAATGATGTCGACTTCGTCCATCAGGCCTTCGCGCTCGGCGATGCCAGCACCGTGCGGGCCATACATGCCCACCGCGTGCACTTCATCGAGATAGGTCAGCGCATTGTATTGGCGCGCGAGTGCGCAGATCTCTTTGATGGGCCCGATATCGCCATCCATCGAATACACCGATTCGAACGCGATGATCTTGGGACGCTTGGGGTCAGCGCTCGCAAGCAGCTTGGCCAAATGGTCGACATCGTTATGACGGAAAATTTTCTTCTCGGCTCCGCTCTGGCGAATGCCGTGGATCATGCTCGCGTGGTTCTGCTCGTCGCTGAAGATGATGCAGTTCTCGAGCATCGCGCCGAGCATGCTTAAGCTGGCTTCGTTGGCGATGTAGCCGCTGGTGAAGACCAGTGCAGCTTCTTTATTGTGCAGTTGCGCGAGCGTGCGCTCAAGCTCAACCACGGCGTGGTGGTTGCCAGAAATGTTACGCGTGCCGCCTGCGCCGGCGCCCATGGTGTCGAGCGCGTTATGCATGGCGTTAAGAACGGTGGGGTGTTGGCCCATGCCGAGGTAATCATTCGCGCACCAGACAATGACTTCGGACCCGCAACGGTGCGAGAAGGCACGCGGGAAGCTGCCGACCTTACGTTCAAGGTCGGTGAACACGCGATAACGGCCCTCGCTGCGGATCTGATCGACCGCAGCCGTGAAGGCGGCATCGTAATCGATGGGCAATTGATTCTGCATAGTTTTTTTAGTGTTGTTGCCCGCGTTATTCCACCGATGCACGGCGGGGGCAAGCTATTTTGGCCGCTTTGTGCATGGATAAAGCCAAAGCAGGCGCAGGGTCAGGCCCAGCAGCAACACCGCGCCCATCTGGTGGGCGCTGGCCAGCGCGATGTTCATGCCCGAAACCAGAGTGGCGACGCCCAAGCAGAACTGCAGGCCAATGGTCCAACCGAGTGCACGCAAATACAGCCGCTGCTCGGCCAACCCATGCCGCCAGTGATAGACCGCCACGAACAGGCCAAAGAAGAACACGGCCCATGCACCGGCGCGGTGCTGGAACTGCACGGTGCGGATATTCTCGAGATGATTGAGCCACCACGGCGATTGCAGGTGCAGCTCAGGTGGCACCCAATGCCCATCCATCAGCGGGAAGGTGTTGTAGCTGTAGCCCGCATCCAACCCCGCGACGATGGCGCCAAGCACGATCTGCACGCAAAGCAGCGCCAGCAGCAGGCGAATGGAACAGCCGCGCTGGATATGCGGGGTGGGGCGCTCGCCAGTAACTTGCCAGCGCGTCCACAACAACAGCGCGAACAGGGCTAGGGCGAGGGACAGATGCATGGCGAGCTTCAGTGGGTCGACCCGTGGCTGGTCGACCAGACCGCTGGCCACCATGATCCAGCCGACAGCACCCTGCAGCGCGACCAGTACGCACGCGAAACCCATGCGGCGAACGAGCGGCCTGGGCAACGCCTTGCGCGCCACGAAATAAATGAACGGCAGCAGTAGCACGAGGCCGATGATGCGGCCCAGCACGCGGTGCAGATATTCCAGCCAGAAGATGCGTTTGAAGTCGGCGAGCTCGAAGC
>JBEIOT010000019.1:0-13846 GCA_040377415.1 Azospirillum sp.
AGTGCACTTTCTTATGCACGTTCCACTTGCCAGATTTCAGCGCTGCCAATCCCGTGATCATCTTGAACGTCGAACCCGGGGGGTATTGCCCCGCGATGGCTTTGTTCAAAAGCGGCACTTTCTCATCGGCATTCAGCTTGTCCCAATAACCCTGCTTGATGCCCTTGCTGAACTCGTTGGGATCGTAGCTCGGCATACTGGCCAGCGCGATCACTTCGCCGGTATGCACGTTCATCACCACCACACCGCCCGATTGTTCGCCAAGGCGTTCCACCACATATTCCTGCACACGCGTGTCGATGGTCAAATTCAGCGTCGGCCCGGCTTTGGCATCTTTCTTCGCCAGTTCGCGCACTGGCGATCCCACCACGTTCACCTCGATCTGGCGTGTGCCGGGAATGCCGCGCAGTTTCTGCTCGTACAGTTGCTCGATGCCGTTCTTACCCAGGCGCATGTCCGGTTGCTTCAGGATGGCTTCTTCACTTTTGGCTGCTTCTTCGGGCGATACCTTGCCCACATAACCGATGAGGTGCGACGCGTGATCGCTGAACGGGTAATGCCGCCACTGCCCTTCTTCGATGAACGCGGTGGGCAGGTTGGGCAGATAGAACTCGATCTTCGCCATCTCCTCCCAGCTCAAATGCTCGCGAACCAGCACGGGGAAACCTTTTTTAGCGCGCTTGAGGTCCACCACCCGCTCTTCATATTCCAACGGGCGCAACGGTAGCATCTTGGCCAGTTGCTTCAGCGTTTTCGCCGCGTAATCCTTGTTCTCCGATTCCACCATCAGGCGATAATTCACATGGTTGGCCGCCAGCGCCACACCGTAACGATCGGCGATCACCCCGCGCGGCGGAATGAGCATTTGCACCTTGATGCGGTTGCCTTCTGCTTCGGTCGTCAGCTCATCGCCGCGAATGAATTGCAGGTAATGCAGACGCGACAGCAGGCCCAACCCCGCCACCATCTGAATACCGCCGAACACCAGCGCCCGGCGCTGCACGATGCGATGAAGATCAAGCGCCCGCACCTAGTTCCTCGCCGGCAGCAGGCGCAACAATCCCTGACTGGCAAAGAAGAACACAGGGAACCAGAACGCCGACACCAGCGCCCCCAGGGCCACATGTTTGATGGGCGGGCGCGCTTCGGTCACGAAGCCGATAAGACCCCATAAAATTACATGCAGCACGGCTAAGGCTGCGGCGGCTTCGAGCCAGCGCAGCTGGAACAGCTGGTGACTAGTGCGCCGCGCCTGCGCCTGCACGAACAGCGTGAGGAACAAGCTAAGCAGCGCCTGCGCGCCTAGCGGCGTGCCATACAAAAAATCGCTCATCAAGCCGAGCACGAATGCCAGCACCACCGGCCACGCGGCAGGATAGATGCCAGCGATGGAAAGCGTCATCAGCCACACCACATGCGGGGTCAGCGCCACATCCATCAGCGCCATCGGCAGCGCGCAAAGCAGCAGCAATAGCAATGCCGCCGCGCCCGGAATGGCAATGCGCAACTGATCGGTAACTGTGTGACCCGCCGCCATTATTGCAAGGTGGCCGAACGCGGTGCCGCCACGGGTGCGACTGCCTCAGGTGCAGCTTCTGTCGGCACCACCGCAGCAGGCGCTGCCGCTTGCGGGCGGCTCATCACCACACGCAGATATTCTGCCTGCGCCAGTGGACGCAACGGCTTCACCAAGAATCCGTTACCGTCTTTCTTGAACACGCTGCCTACTTTAATGCCACCCGGTATCAGCGCGCCTTCTTGCGTCGTCACCACGCTTTCGCCGAGCGCAGGGGTCGCGCCATCGGCCATGAAACTCAGGCGCAGCAATTCGCCACCCGTGCCCGCGAGGATCGCGCGCTGGCGCGTGTTACCCAAAATTACCGGCACGCGCGAGCCCACATCGCTCAGCAACATCACGCGGCTGGTATGGTCCGACACTTCCATGCTGCGACCCACCAGCCCGTGCGCATCCACCACCGGCTGCATGGTCTTCACACCCTCGGTCGCCCCCGCATTGATGGTGAGGAACTGACCGAACGTGCTGGGCGACTGCCCGATCACGCGCGCGGTCACATAGCTGGCTGCTTCCACCGGCTGATAGCCTTGCAGCTGGCGCAGCGACTGGTTCTCGGCCTTCAGCGCTTGCGCGACCGATTGCCAGTGGCGCAGTGTTTCATTTTCGGCACGCAGGCGGCGGTTCTCTTCCGCCGTGTCGAGCACTTGCCCGGTCGAGGTCGCCAGTTTGCGCGTCGCCGTCACCGGCTGGCTAAGCGTGGTCATGATCGGGCGCAGCATATCGAGCATTTGCATGCGCAGGTTCAGCAGCATGGGGTGCTGGGCTTTGGCAAGCACCAGCAGCGTTAAACCCGTGATGATGAGCAACGCAATGATCATGCGTTGTGTCGCAGGACGCGCCTGCGTGCGACTGGTATGGTAATTATAACGATCGCGCGACATGCAACGATATTTGCCGTTGCCTGCGAAATGTCAAATTTTTATGGGTGTCGGGTGGGTCTCGGCCAGCGCGGCTGCGTTCAATCTTGCTTGAACAGCACGTGTTTGAAGGTATCGAGCTGTTCCAGCACTTTTCCCGTGCCGATGGCGACGCACTTCAACGCATCCTCCGCCACGAACACAGGCAGGCCAGTCGCCTGGCTGATGATAACGTCCAGATGCTTGAGCAACGACCCGCCGCCCGACATCACGATGCCTTTGTCGACGATGTCCGAGCTCAGCTCCGGCGGCGTCGATTCCAGCGCCACTTTCACCGCTTCGATGATTTGGTTCACGGGGTCCGCCAGCGCCTCAGCAATTTGTGCTTCACTCAGCACGAGTTCTTTAGGCACGCCATTCATCAGGTCGCGACCTTTGATCTCCATCAGCTTGCCCTGGCCATCAGCCGGAGCAGCAGCAGCGCCAATTTCTTTTTTAATTTTCTCGGCCGTCGCCTCGCCGATGAGCAGGTTATGGTAACGGCGAATGTAGTTGATGATGGATTCATCCATCTTGTCGCCGCCCACCCGCGCCGAGCGCGCATACACGATGCCCGACAGCGACAATACGGCCACTTCCGTCGTACCACCGCCAATGTCCACGATCATGCTACCGGTCGGCTCCGTCACCGGCAGGCCCGCACCAATCGCGGCCGCCATCGGCTCTTCAATCAGGAACACTTCACGCGCACCGGCATTCTCAGCGCTCTCTTGAATGGCGCGGCGTTCTACCGGGGTCGAGCCCGCAGGCACGCAGATTACGATGAGCGGCCCGGTGAAGCTGCGGCGATTGTGCACTTTATGGATGAAGTATTTGATCATCTCTTCCGCCGCGCGGAAGTCAGCGATCACGCCATCTTTCAACGGGCGGATGGCTTCAATTTTCTCCGGCGTGCGGCCCAGCATTTGCTTGGCCTGGTCGCCGAACGCATACGGCACCATCATGCCGCGTTCTTGGCGCAACGCCACGACCGACGGTTCGTTCAGCTCGATGCCCTTGCCCTTCACGTACACCAGCGTGTTTGCCGTGCCGAGGTCGATGGCCATGTCTTCCGACATCATACCAAGCAGCTTACCGAATCCGAACATTGAGTCCCCTAACGTTGAATGGCCGCACCTTGAGCGACAGGCCACCCCCGCGCAAGCGGAATGTCGCGTTTATCTACGCGATTTTACAGCCCGCACCGCCTGTGGCCTCCTTCACACAATCTTCATGTGCATGCGCGATTCATTAATCTATGGTGGCCCCATGCGCACCGACCATGACCGCTACGGGCTATTCCACGCCGAGGACAAACAGTTCCTCGAGCGCATCTTCGTGGATCATCCGGATATTGCCGACAGCTTCGACGAGTTCTTGGACCTACCGCCCGCTTCACGTTATGACCGTGCCCACGAAATTCTTATGGAATTGCCACGTGCTGGCTGGGTGCAACGGCAGGTGAAAGACCCCGAGAGCGTCTGGGACCATCTCATCGAACTGGCCCACATGGCGCGTGAGGTGGAACTTCCCGCCGACCTGCAAGGTTTGACAAAAGCCGCCGCACGCCAGCGGCTAGTGGCAATGGCACTGAATCACGATATCCCCGAAGCCATCGTCAAGGACTTCACGCCTACTTGTCGCATTGCACCGGAAGATAAAGAACAACTGGAGCGCCTCGGCGCACGCGTTATCTTTGAAAGCAATCCCGATGCACGCGGGCTCGTTGATGAATATTGCGCACAAAAAACGCCGCTATCGCACCTGCTGCACGATTTCGACAAACTCGCCGCTGTACAAAAAGCACTGCAGTACGAAGGCATCTACCCCGAGAAGCGCGGCAGGCTGTATGAAAATTTCCGTGAATATGCGATCCCGCGCCTGAAGACCGAGCAAGGCCGAGACTTTGCACAACGCCTCGATACCGGCGCCGAGGTGATCCGCGGCGCAGCGCGCGCCGAATTCATGAACCAGAAAACGGGTCGCGAGATCTAGCTGGCGGCTTTCTTCGCCTTGGGCGATGCTGCCGGCTCATCCTGATCGGTCAGTTGCAGCTTGCGCTGGAAACGCTCCAGCTTGTTCAACGCATTCACGTATGCCTTGGCCGAAGCCACCAGTGTATCCACATCCGCGCCATGGCCGGTCACAAGCTGACCGTCGCGCTCAAGGCGCACCATCACTTCCGCCTGCGCGTCCGTGCCGCCGGTCAAAGCCTGCACCTGATACAATTTCAGCTCGGCCTCGCCTGCATCAAGATACAGCGATTTGATGGCCTTGAAGATGGCATCGACCGGGCCGTTGCCTTCTTTCTTCGTGGTGCGCAGCACACCGTCGATGGTCAGGCCAAGGCGCGCCATTTGCGGGCCTTCGCTACCACATTCAATTTGCAACGTCGCAAACGTCACGCGCTCGTCGGCCGCGTCCGTATCCACCAACGCGAGGATATCTTCGTCGAACACTTCCTTCTTCTTGTCGGCAAGCGTTTTGAAGCGCACGAACGCATCTTCCAGCTGGTTATCGCCAAGCTTAATGCCCATATCGGCGAGCTTATCCTTGAACGCAGCACGGCCCGAATGCTTGCCCATCACGAGGTTCGTTTTCGTCACGCCCACCGATTCCGGCGTCATGATCTCATACGTGTCGCGGTTCTTCAGCATGCCGTCCTGGTGAATGCCCGACTCATGCGCGAACGCGTTCGCACCCACGATGGCTTTGTTCACCTGCACACCGTGGCCCGTCACTTGCGTCACCAAGCGGCTGGCGCGCATTAAATGCTGCGTCACGATATTGCAGTCCACGTTGTATTGGTCGCGGCGCGTTTTCAGGATCATCACCACTTCTTCCAGCGCCGTGTTACCTGCGCGCTCGCCGATACCGTTGATGGTGCATTCGATTTGGCGCGCACCGGCTTTCACCGCCGCCAGCGAGTTCGCCGTCGCAAGGCCCAGATCGTTCTGGCCGTGGAAACTGAAAATCGCTTTGTCAGCATTGGGCACTTTACCCATCACGGTCGTGAACATGTTCATGATCGTTTCCGGTGTGCCATAGCCCACCGTGTCGGGCAGGTTGATGGTGGTAGCACCGGCTGCAATAGCGACTTCAACGGCGCGGCATAAATAATCGAGCTCGGTGCGCGTCGCGTCCATCGCGCTCCACTCCACGTTGTCGGTGAATCCGCGCGCCAACGACACTGCGTCTTTGATGACCTGCAATGCCTGGTCTTGCGACATCTTGAATTGGTGCGTCAGGTGAATTTCGCTCGTGCTCATGAACGTATGGATACGGCCACGCTTGGCGGGTTTAATCGCTTCTGCCGCACGGCGGATATCCGCTTCTTTCGCACGCGCCAGCGAGCACACCACGGCGTTCTTCGTCACTTCAGCAATGGCTTTCACCGATTCGAAATCGCCATCGCTGGCCATCGCGAAACCAGCCTCGATCACATCGACACCCATGTTATCCAGCACTTCCGCCACGAGGAGTTTTTCCTCGCGCGTCATGCTCATGCCGGGCGATTGCTCGCCGTCGCGCAAGGTGGTGTCGAAAATGATGATGCGATTGTCAGCCATAAAAACCCCTAAAAGTGGCGGTTTTTATAGCGTTGCGCCGATGCGCCTGCAAGGGTTTTCACTTGCGAATCAAAGACCGGGAAAGAAGAATATCGATAATTTTAGAAAAACTAAAATGATATTTTAGGTCGATTAGCTCACCTAAACACGCGCCGCAGTAGACTGGCCGCGGCTTTTATCCGCCTCGTCCTGGAAATAGGCCTGCACTTTCGCCGCGGTAGTTGCAGTAAACCATGTATCCTTCGCGAACGCCGCATAGCCGTTGGCGTCGGCGTCGATTTTCGCTTCTTCATGCAATTGTTTGCGCACGGCCAGTATATTGGCGTGCAATCCCTCTTCCTGCGTCCATGCGCCGGAATGGATCGCACGCATCGCGTGCGGCATTTCCTGCTTCGCCAACGCCATGATATCCGTACCCATCACCGTATCATCATCCGCTGCACGTTGCTCGGGTGTCATGTCGTCATAATCCGCAAAACGCCGCATCTGCAGGTCAGAAAGTACGAAGTCCGGCTTGATCTCCCGCAATACCTCGCGCACCTGCGCCTTGCTGGTCACGCCATAAGTGAATTCACTCATCGCACTGTAAATGGCCACTCCAGTGCTATCACCAGAACGCGTTGCTTCTTGCAGCTCGCTTTGCACGGTGCGCTCGGGCATCTGCATGCGGTCCTGATATTCCCAATCATTGGGGTCGTTCTCACGCGCCGCATCATAGTCACTTCGGTGATGCTTGATGCGACGGTCGACGAACAACCTGTCGTTGGCCCCCACCCCCACCAGTACCGGCTCCACCGCGTAACCGAGTGCCGTGTATTCTTTGGTAAAACGCTGTAGCAGCACCGAGTCGTCATCAAAGATGACAAGCTTCGGCTTGGGCAGCTGCGCGTTGCGCACGCGGGTGTCGGGTGTTTCGCTCATCCCAACAATCTAGCAGGCGGCGATGGG
Organism: Azospirillum sp.; assembly: GCA_040377415.1. Lineage (GTDB taxonomy): Bacteria > Pseudomonadota > Alphaproteobacteria > Rickettsiales > UBA3002 > QFOX01. The sequence goes on from JBEIOT010000019.1 coordinate 6,990, forward strand.
CCTAATATGAAGGTTTGATGAAGTGATTACGACTTCACGGGCGGCGCAAATGCCTCGATAGCACCGGGCTTGCGCAGCATTTTGTCGACTTCGCCCACATGCGTTTCTTCCTGCATAATCAAGCCTCTAGCATATTCTTCAAGCATCACCGACTTGCCTTCCACCAGCTTCAGCAGCTCATGGTACAGCAGCAGGGTCGCCTGCTCGTGCGCCAGCGATTCGCGCAGGATATCGCCGATATCGTGGTTGTGCGTCTCGAGCAATTTGCCGATGCCCAAGGAAGGGTGGCCGCCCAGCTGAGTGATGTATTCGCCCGCCTGCTGCGCATGCGCCATCGATTCGGTCGCCTGTTCGCGCAGCCAGCTCACGATGGGAATGCGGTTATATCCGAACACCATCAGCGAATAGTGGTTATAGCGCACAATGCCCGCGAGCTCCGCTTCCATGATCTTGTTCAGCGTATCGATAACGGGTTGGGTATCAAAATTGTAAGCCATGGTGTGTCTCCCTTTTCGCGAGCCTTATAGCGCAGCTTGGGGTCCAACAAAAGTGCGAACGACTCGCACGGATCATTCGCAACTCAAGCCAGCGCTTCGCGCGTCAGCTCGGTGTTCAGCATCACGGCCGCGCGCAGGCCGCTGGTCTGCGCCGCACCAAGCTGCTGGAAGCCGCCAGCGATATCACCGGCCGCATAAATACCTTTGGCGTGGGTCTGGCCCCACTCGTTCACGGCGATGTACGCATCATCCACCGGATAACACCCCAACTGGAACGGAATGATGCTCGTCGGCGCGCTCTTGGGTTTCACGAACAGCACGTCACACGTCACCGTACTTTCATCGGCCAGCACGAGATGCAAACCCCCGCCCTCACGCACGATGCGTTCGATCGGCGACAGCGTCACCGCAATTCCCAGTGCTCGTATTTTTGCTAGCAGCGCTTCATCGGGCACGCTGTCGCGCTCGAAGAAGAAATGCAGCTTCGCCTGCAGCGCCCACAGCGATTCCACCATCGCCCATGCACCCTCGGCAGTCGTCAGCGCGGCCACATTCTTTCCGGCCTGCTCATAACCATGACAATACGCGCAATGGAGCACTTGGGTGCCCCATGCTTGCGTCATGCCCACGATCTCCGGCAAGCGGTCCACAATGCCGCACGCGAATAACAATTTGCGCGCTTCATGCGTAACACCTTGCGAATCGGTCAGTACAAAACCACCCTCGTTCGCCTGCGCCGAAGCCAGCGCTACTTTCAATATTTTCACGTTCGGATACCGTGCTAGCTCCGCATGCGCCCGCGCATAGAACTCCGCTGGCGAAAGCCCATCGGCCCCCAGTAAATTATGCATGTGACTTGCAAAACGATGGCGCGGTGCGCCCGCATCCATCACCAGCACCGAACGCCGCGCGCGCCCAAGCGTCAACGCCGCTTGTAACCCTGCAACGCCACCACCAATGATCGCGGCGTCGAAACGCATGGTTAGTTCTTTGCTTTATCGACGAGCTTGTTCTTGGCGATCCACGGCATCATGGCGCGCATTTTCGCGCCGGTCTTTTCGATGGGGAGTTCGCTGGTCGCGTCGCGCCACTTCTCGAGATCGTGGCGGCCCTGCGTGGCACGGTCAGCCATGAAATCACGCGTGAACTTGCCGGTCTGAATGTCGGTCAGCACGCGCTTCATTTCTTTTTTCGTCTCTTCGGTGATGATGCGCGGGCCGGTCACGTAGTCGCCATACTCAGCAGTGTTGCTGATGCTGTAGCGCATGTTGCTCATGCCGCCTTCGTACAGCAGGTCCACGATCAGCTTCAGCTCGTGCATGCACTCGAAGTAAGCCATCTCTGGCGGATAGCCGGCTTCTACCAGCGTTTCAAAACCAGCGTTCACCAGTGCGGTCACGCCGCCGCAAAGCACGGCCTGCTCACCGAACAGGTCGGTCTCGCATTCGTCCTTGAAGTTGGTCTCGATGATGCCGCTGCGACCACCGCCCACGCCCGAAGCGTACGACAGTGCAAGTTCTTTGGCTTTGCCGCTGGCATCTTGTGCAACAGCGATAAGGCACGGCACGCCGCCGCCTTTTTGGTATTCACCGCGCACCGTGTGGCCCGGGCCCTTCGGCGCGATCATGATCACGTCAAGATCCGCACGCGGTTTGATAAGACCGAAATGGATGTTGAGGCCGTGGGCAAATGCCAGCGTCGCGCCTTGCTTCAAATTTTTGTCGAGGTCTTTCTCGTACAGTTCTGCCTGCAACTCATCCGGCGTCAGGATCATGACCACGTCGGCCCATGCTGCAGCGGCAGCGGGGTTCATCACTTCAAAGCCGGCGGCTTTCGCTTTTTCAGCGGTCTTGCTGCCGTCACGCAGTGCGATGCGCACGTCTTTCACGCCGCTGTCTTTCAGGTTCAGCGCATGCGCGTGACCCTGGCTGCCGTAACCGACCACCACGACTTTCTTGCCCTTGATGATGTCAAGGTTGCAGTCTTTATCGTAGTAAACGTTCAGGCCGATGCTATCGGCGGCGGGTTTTTTCATGGCAGCTTGGCTCATAATGACTCTCGTGGGTGAATAGGAAAAGAGCCAGCGTTCTAGCCGTTTTTCGCAGAAATGGAAGGGTTTTTTGCAGCGTTTGCTTACTTTTCACGCTGCGCGGGTTAGTTTAGTTTTTCTGATTTTTTAGTTTAGCCAACGACGGCTACAATACTAGATCGACCACAGAACCGGTCTTACCCGCATAATAGGCGTTCAGCAGTTTGGCATAGGGCGAATCGCCCACCCGGCTTTGCTCTTTGCCGCCGAACTGCATCAGGTTCGAGATCGCCGCGATATCGCGCAGCAATTTGTCGTTGCCCTTGGCGAACTGGTTCACCGAATCGGTGAGATTGGTTAGCGTTTTTTTACTATCCGCATCCAGACGAGTTGAATCTGCAATGGTGTCCTTGACCGTTTTAACGGTCTGGCCGCCCGCTACTTTGCCCGGAATGCGCGAACGCGCGGCGATAATATCGCCGAACGCGGAAGAGCTGCCAAACAATGCGCTGATATCAACCATGCCTGAACTGTAGCAGATTCCGCATCAAAAAGCGACCCTTTTGCGATGCAGCGAAAGGGCAATTATTCAACAAAATCAGATGCCTTTTTTGCCGCGAGCGACCGAAGCCACGCCAGTACGGCAGATCTCGATCAAACCTAGCGGACGCATCAGTTCGATGAATGTATTCACCTTCTCGGTCGTGCCAGTGATCTCGAACACGAAACTCTCGATGGTCGTATCGACCGGATGCGCGCGGAAAATCTCACCGATGCGTAATGCTTCCACGCGGTCGTCACCACGGCCCGCCACTTTCACCAGCGCCAACTCGCGCTCGACGAATGGCGATTCGGTGGTGAGGTCGTGCACCTTATGCACGGGCACCATGCGCTCCAGCAGCGCGATGATGTGCTTGATCTTCGCCGCCGAACCACGCGTCACCACGGTAATGCGCGACAAATGCTTGCGCTGGTCAACTTCCGCCACGGTCAGCGATTCGATGTTGTAACCCCGTGCCGAGAACAAACCGCTCACGCGGTTCAGCACGCCGAATTCGTTGTCGACCAGCACCGCAAGGATGTGGCGGTCTTCCTGCACCACCTCATCAGGAATGTCGTAAACGATATCGAGTGTTTCGTTGCTCATACCGCTGCTCCTTCATTGGCCGTTACCTGCACGTGGAAACGCTCATAGCGCTTGCGCAGTACGATCTGGAAAATCTTGAACTGTATGGCAATAGCAAGGATCAGCCCAACAAAGAAACCGACCTGCAAACCACGCGCTTTTGCTTTGGTGACTGCGACCTGTTGTTCCGTTTGCGGCTCGAATGCTGCGGGGCACTGACGTGCCTGGAATGCCTGTTCTGTTGCTTGCATATTAGCAGTATCGCCAGCTTCTTGGAACTGCTTGTACAGCACCATGATCTGTTGGCATTCGCCCTGCGTCTGCGCAAGTTTAAGCTCCGGTGCAAACGCGTAGGCAGTAAGCAGGCCTGCAGGGATCATGAACGCCGCACCGATCACGGCACAACGCCAAGCATACGACCACCAAGGGCGCAAGCCATACTGCCAGTGGCGCGGCATCACTTCGCCGGTCACATTGTCCACCAGCTTCACAGTGTAATGCGTGTAGCGTTTATCAAAAATGATGCTGAAAACTACGACACCGATCCCGATCGACGCGATGGTGCCGATGATTTTTACGATCGCTACCAGTGGGGGAAAGACATAGTACAGCCCGGCGGAGATGAGTCCGACTACGATACCGGCAGCGAGGCCAACAAGAAAGGCACGCCAAAAATAGGCCCAGAAAATTCGGCCGCCCATGCGCATGGTGGGTTGAAGAACTACACTCATTTTATGCCTCGATCATTCTAAGTTTTTGGGCGTCGGCCACGCCGTGCATCATGTAATGCACGATCGCGTAAGAGAACAGGATATGGAACAACAGCCATGCCAGCAGGTTCGTGCTCAGCAGCGGCGCCACCATGCCCATCATCGTCGCCATCGACAGCACCACCATCGGCGCGATCCAACGCGGGAAGATGGCGGTGAAATGGGTTTTCAAAGCGCCATCTTGCAGTAGCGCAAAACGGTAACGTGGTACGCCCAACTTCACCAGCAACACCGCCGCACCAAGTCGCGCCGCCACATCGCCGCAGAATTTCAGCCACAGCATCGCCGCCGGGTCCGAGCCTTCACCGCCCAGCGCTTGCCCATACACCAGCTGCATCAGCGACATGCCGTAAGTAAAGCTGATGAGGAAATACAGCACCGCATAGAACACGAGAAAACAGATCGTGACCCTGAGCACCATATGCCAGCTCGATGGAACGAGAACGGTCATTGCTGAATGAGCCTTTCATTGGGCTGTGAAATTATTTGTTTGTTAAAATGAATTTCGCGTGAGCTTTGGCGGATTTTTTTAATCCCCCAAACAATCCAATAAAGCGCAAAAACAACGCATCCTGCTAAACCACTTATAAATATTAGTCCGAAAACCCATGGTCCATCCAAGCATTCCGGATTTCCATCACAATCAAATTCGATCAACTTGATGGCGACAAAGTAAAAAATTCCCATAGTCAAATAGCCTGACAGCAACGAAAAAAAGATATGTTTTAGAGCTGTCAAGAAAGCGTGCATCTACACCCGGTTCTTATCGAGCACGGGCGCCTTTTCGGCGGGGCTGAGCACCAGCTCGTGGTGCGCCGCGCCGGCGGGGATCATCGGATACACGTTCTCGTTGGGATCGACCCAGCAATCGAACAACACCGGGCCCGGATGCGCCATCATTTCCTTGATGCATTCATCCAGCTTCGCCGGGTCCTTGCAGCGAATGCCCTTCATGCCGAAGCTCTCGGCGCATTTCACGAAATCAGGCAGGCTGTCCATGTAGCTCTCGCTGTAGCGCGAGCTGTAGAACATCTCCTGCCACTGGCGCACCATGCCCATATACTGGTTATTCAGGATCATGATCTTCACCGGCAGGCGATACTGCACCGCGGTGCTCATCTCCTGGATATTCATCATGAACGAGCTCTCGCCCGTCACGCACACCACCGCTTTTTTCGGGTGCGCGATCTGCACACCGATAGCAGCGGGGAAGCCGTAACCCATGGTACCAAGGCCACCACTGGTCATCCAGCGATTGGGGCGATCATAGAGGATATGCTGCGCCGCCCACATCTGGTGCTGGCCCACATCGGTGGTGATGAAGAAGTCTTTTTTCTCGAGCGCCTTGTTCAAACGACGCAGCGCGTGTTGCGGTTTGATGTGACGGCCCGTTTGCTTGTAACCGAACGAATCGCGCGCGCGCCATGTCTCGATCTGCTTCCACCATTTGGCGAGGCCTTCTTTTTGCGGCTGCAGTTTTTTCTTCTTCCACAGCGCCAGCATTTGCGCGAGCACTTCGCCCGCATCCCCCACGATGGGAATATCCACCGGCACAATTTTGTTGATGCTCGAAGCATCCATATCCACGTGAATTTTTTTGCTCTTCACGCTGAACGCATCCAAGCGGCCCGTTACGCGGTCATCGAATCGCGCGCCGATATTGATCATCACGTCGCATTCGCTCATGCACATGTTGGCTTCAAGCGATCCGTGCATACCGGGCATGCCCAAGAACTGCTCATCATTGCCGGGGAAAGCACCCAGGCCCATCAGCGTCGTCGTCACCGGGAAACCGGTGAGATGCGCGAATTTCGCGAGCGCTTCGCAGGCTTCCGGGCCCGCATTGATGACACCACCGCCTACATAGAATAGCGGCTTCTTGGCGCGACTCATCAGGTCCACCGCACGCTCGATCCATTTCGGGTCGGGCTTTTTCACGGGGTTATAACTCTGGCGACGACCTTCATCTTTGCCGCGATAAAGACCGCTCGCGTTCAGCACATCCTTGGGAATGTCGACCAGCACCGGACCCGGGCGGCCCGTTGTCGCCACGTGGAACGCCTCATGCATGATGCGGCCCAACTCGTTCACGTCTTTCACGAGGTAGTTATGCTTCGTCGCGCTGCGCGTGATGCCCACCGTGTCGGCTTCCTGGAATGCGTCCGAGCCGATCAAATGCGTCGGCACCTGCCCCGTCACGCACACCAGCGGAATCGAATCCATCAGCGCATCGCACAGTGCGGTCACCGTGTTCGTCGCACCGGGACCCGAGGTCACCATCAGCACGCCCACCTTACCGGTGCTTCGCGCGTAACCTTCGGCTGCGTGACCCGCGCCTTGCTCGTGGCGCACCAGAATATGGCGCAGTTTATTTTGTTTGAACAACGCGTCGTACACCGGAAGAACCGCACCGCCCGGATAACCGAACACCACAT
>JBEIOT010000081.1:0-8235 GCA_040377415.1 Azospirillum sp.
GAAGGCAAGAAGAAGTAAGGTATTATCATGGCAAAAGTTGACAATTTCACCCGCCGCAAAAACCGCGTGCGTTACAAGATCCGCCAGACTTCGGCGGGCCGCGTGCGCCTTTCGGTTCACCGTTCGGGCCAGCACATTTACGCGCAAATCATCGACGATGCACAGGGCAAGACGCTTGCTGCTGCCAGCACCGCCGACAAGGCGCTTAAGGGCAAACTTAAATCGACCGCTTCGATCGATGCAGCCAAGGCCGTTGGCCAGCTCATCGCCGAGCGTGCGAAAGAGGCCAAAGTCGAAAAGAGCATCGTGTTCGATCGCGGCGGCTACCTGTTCCATGGTCGTGTGAAAGCACTGGCCGACGCCGCCCGCGAAGCCGGCTTAGCGTTCTAATCAGAGGAAAATATGGCACAAGCACCCCAACAACAACAGCCCCAAGGCCAACGCGATAACCGCGGCGGCAACCGCGATAACCGCGGTGGCAACCGTGACAACCGTGGTGGTAACCGCGACAACCGCGGTGGCGAACAACAGGGCGATGGCAGCGAGTTCATCGATCGTCTCGTATCGATCAACCGCGTTGCTAAAACCGTAAAGGGCGGTCGTCGCTTCGCCTTCGCAGCACTCGTGGTAGTGGGCGATGGTAAAGGCAAGATCGGTTACGGCACCGGCAAAGCGAAAGAAGTCCAGGACGCCGTTAAGAAGGCAACCGAAGGCGCTCGCAAGACCATGATCCGCGTGCCGCTGCGTGAATCGCGCACCCTGCACCACGATGTAAAAGGTCACTACGGCGCAGGCCGCGTGATGCTGCGTTCGGCTCCGGCCGGTACCGGTATCATTGCTGGTGGCCCGATGCGTGCGATCTTCGAGGCTCTCGGCGTGCATGATGTTGTTGCCAAGTCGACCGGCACCAGCAACCCGCACAACATGGTGAAAGCCACGTTCGACGCGTTGAAATTGATGAACAGCCCGCGCATTGTCGCTCAGCGTCGCTCCATGAAAGTGGGCGAAGTGGTCGAGCGTCGCGAAACCGGTAGCAAAGCCACCGGCGCGCACAACGAAGCCGAATAAGGAAAACGACCATGGCAAATGCACCAAAGAAAGCAGCCCCCACGGGCAAGACCGTTACGGTCGAACAATTGGGCAGCCCGATCGGCCGCACCAAAGACCAGGAAGGTACCTTGATCGGTCTCGGCCTGAACAAACGTCATCGCCAGCGCACGCTTCAGGATACCCCGGAAGTTCGTGGCATGATCCGCAAAGTACAGCACCTCGTGAAGGTGGTTGGAGAGTAATATGCAACTGAACGAAATTAAAGACAACAAAGGCGCCCGCAAAGGTCGCATGCGCGTTGGTCGTGGCATCGGCTCCGGCAAAGGCAAGACCGGTGGTCGTGGCTATAAAGGCCAGACCTCGCGTTCAGGCGTTGCCATTAAAGGCTTCGAGGGCGGCCAGATGCCGATCCACCGTCGCCTGCCGAAACGCGGCTTCAACAACCACACCCGCATCGAGTACGATGTGATCACCTTCCGCGACCTCGAAGTGCTCGTGAAGAACGGCACCATCAAGGCTGGCGACACGGTGACCACCGCATCGCTTAAAGCGGCTGGCGTTGTGCCCAAGGGCAGCGAAGGCGTGAAGCTCCTCAACAAGGGCGAGCTCAAGACAAAGCTGAACATCGATGTCGAGCGCGCTAGCAAAAGCGCCAGCGAGATCGTTGGCAAACTCGGTGGTTCGGTCACGACCAAGCCGGTCCTGCCGAAACGCGAAAAAGTGAAAAAAGATCCTAAGACCGGCAAGGCCATCAAAGCCTAATTTAGCTTCGGTTCACACGAGATTAGGCCGCGCAGTGATGCGCGGCCTTTTTTGTTGTATGGACTACTAGAACGCGCGAAGGAAGAAGAGATAGCAATCCCTGCTGTTACGCGTCAGCATGTACGTTGCACCGATGTCAGCCGGATAGATTAGGAGCGCCGCACTGGTGCAGTAATTGCCCATGGTGGCGCCTTTATTAGAAATAATTTTGCCAGTGCCAGGCACACCATCGTCCATTTTGGTATCGATATTCCAGGCTTCTTCGGGCTTCAGTGCTGCGGTATTCGCCGTGAAACTTGCAAAGCCATCTGCGTTAAAAACAAGATGATTGCCATAATCGCCGCCAAAGAGAACGATATTGCCGGTGTGGGGGGCGTCGTAGACGCTTACCGTCCATCTGCCGCGCGAGGCTTTAGAGGGTGGGATATTCCTGCCCGTTTGTGGGCCGCCGGTGTGCGAACCGGTATATTGTCCTTCGATCAAGCCCGCGTTGGCCAAATGCTGCCAGTAACGGTAGCTTTCCGACGTGGAGATCGAAACAAGCCCATCCACAAGGTTTCCGCTACCATCGCCATCGCAGGTCGCTGTGTTCGTCGATTCGATCACATTGCAGGTTCCATCGTTCCCCGCGCCGCCAAGTGAACCCCAGAACTTCGTCGCATTGGTCATGTCGCCGGGAATGGCGAAATATTTGTCACGGAAGGTCTGGGTCGCGGCGATGTAGCGCGAATGTTCCGTCGGCACTGACCGCAGCTCGGCGGCGCGGATGAGGCTTTGTCCGGCGAGGATGCCGCCGGTGAGCAGGCCGAGGATAACGAGAACGATGGACAGTTCGACGAGAGAGAATGCTTTGTTCATGCAGCGTACTAAACAATGTGGGAAGAACGAAGGCAAGACCCCTGACCTGTCATCGACAGCAAATATTCTAGACGTTCGGGAAGATCAGATAGCAGGCTTTCGCTGGCTCACTCAGCTGGTATTCAACATTCAGATCGGCGCCAAAGCCTGCCCCTGCATCGGCGGTGGTGCAGATTGTATTCACTACCTGCGCGGCGTAGCCCGTCATGACCTTGCCGCGCGCCGGTCGGCCATCATCCATTTTCGTATCGATGTTCCATGCTTCCGCCGCTGTGATGAGCGGGTTCATGGGCTGGTAGTTGGCATCCACCCCACCGAGCATGAGGAAATTGTTGTAGTTGGTCATGAACAGCGTGTTGCTGAAGACGTTGAAGGTATTGTCAGCCGTGTGGATCGTCCAGATGCCGTTGGAGATCTTGCTAACGGGCGAATTCGTCGGCTGTACGCCCCAGCGGTAACTATTGTTGGTCGTCACGCCGATGTAGCTGCCTTCGATCAGTCCCGCGAACGCGAGGTGTTGCCAGATGCGATAGAACTCGTCGGATGGGTCGGCCGTGACCATGCTGTTGATGTTGTAGCGGCCATTACCATCGCCGTTGCAGGTGGTCGTGGTGCTACCCTGTCCGAAGTCGCCCGGACAGGTGCCTGCAGCGGTCCAAAAGCTGGTGGCCTTGGTGAAATCGCCCGGCAGCGCGAAGTACTTATCGCGGAATGTATTCATGGCGGCGGTGAAACGGCTGTATTCGGTGCTGACGGCGCGCAGCTCGCTGGCGCGGATAAGGCTCTGGCCAGCCAGAATGCCACCGGTGAGCAAGCCCAGGATGACGAGGACGATGGAAAGCTCGACGAGTGAGAAACCCTTATGCATGCCTAAATTATAAACTAACCCGTGAGAAACGGCAAAGCAAAACCCGTGAAGGGCTTGACATGCGGGCTTTGCCTGCGCATGTAAGCGGTACAAAAATCACACGAAAGACGACTGCCATGGTTTCCGCCGCCGAACGCCTTGCTTCCAACATGAACTTTAGCGTGCTTGGCCGCGCCACCGAGCTGAAACAGCGCCTGCTGTTCGTTCTGGGGGCCCTTATCGTTTACCGTCTTGGCACTTACATCCCCATTCCCGGCATTGACCCTGCGGCGCTGGCCATGATCATGTCGCAGCATGCTGGTGGCGTACTTGGCGTGTTCAACATGTTCTCCGGCGGTGCGCTGGGTCGTATGACCATCTTCGCACTGGCGGTGATGCCCTACATTTCGGCCAGCATCATCATGCAGCTGATGTCGGTCGCTATTCCGCACCTTGCGCAGCTGAAGAAAGAAGGCGAGGCGGGTCGTCGCAAGATCAACCAATATACGCGCTATGGCACGTTGCTGCTGGCGCTGTTCCAAAGCTACGGTATCGCCGTGGGCCTGGAAGGCATGCAGGGCGTGAATGGCGGCAGTGCCGTGATCAACCCCGGCTTCTTCTTTGAATTCACCACCGTGGTCACGCTGACCGGCGGCACCATGTTCCTGATGTGGCTGGGCGAACAAATTACCCAGCGTGGCATTGGCCAAGGCATTTCGCTCATCATTTTCACCGGCATTATCGCCAATCTGCCGAGCGCGCTCGCTAGCATGTTCGAGCTGGGCCGCACGGGTGTGCTGTCGACCGGTGTGATCCTGCTGGTCGTCGTCATTGCGCTGGGCCTCATTGCGCTCATCGTGTTCATGGAGCGTGCGCAGCGCCGCATCCTTATTCAGTATCCCAAACGCCAAATGGGCAACAAGCAAATGCAGGCCGAGAACACGCACCTGCCGCTGAAGCTCAACAGCGCGGGCGTTATCCCGCCGATCTTCGCGTCCAGCATCCTGCTGTTCCCGCTAACCATCGCCAGCTTCAACGCTGAGGGTGGTCCGGAGTGGCTGCGCATGGTGAGCAGCTACCTGGCGCATGGGCAACCGCTCTACATCGCGCTCTATGTCGCGATCATCGTGTTCTTCTGCTTCTTCTACACGGCGGTGGTGTTCAACCCCGTTGAGACGGCAGACAACCTGCGCAAGAATGGCGGCTTCATCGCTGGCATCCGCCCGGGTAAGAACACTGCCGATTACCTCGATTATGTGCTGACGCGGTTGACGGTTGTCGGTGCTGGCTACCTGGTTCTCGTGTGCACCATCCCCGAGATCATGATCGCCGAGTATGCGGTACCGTTCTACCTTGGCGGCACGTCGCTGCTCATCGTAGTGAACGTCATCATCGATTTCGTCGGTCAGGTGCAGTCGCATTTGTTCGCGCACCAATACGAAGCACTCATTAAAAAGTCGCGCCTGAAAGGACGCAGCCGCTAATGAACCTGATTCTTCTTGGGCCTCCGGGCGCTGGCAAGGGTACGCAAAGCGATAACCTGCGCGATACGTTCAAACTCACCAAGCTTGCGACCGGCGACATGTTGCGCGCTGCAGTGAAAGCCGGAACCGAACTCGGCCAGAAAGCCGATGCCGTGATGAAAGCGGGCCAGCTGGTTTCCGACGACATCATGATCGGTATTATCCGCGATGCCATCAAGCACGCGCCGCATGGTTTCATTCTCGATGGTTTCCCGCGCACCACTGGTCAAGCGCGCGCGCTCGATGAAATGTTGCTCGCGGAAAATATGAAAATTGATTTCGTCATTGAACTGAAGGTTGATGACACCGCGCTGGTCGAGCGCATCTCGGGCCGCTTCAGCTGCGCCGATTGTGGTGCGGGCTATCACGTGAAATTCTCGCCCACGTCGGTCGAGGGCACCTGCGATTCGTGCGGCAGTCACAAAATGACCCGTCGTGCCGACGATAGCGCCGAGACAGTAGCCAAACGTCTGGAAGCCTACCACGCGCAAACCGCGCCGATCATTCCGTACTATGCCGCGCACGGCAACTTGCGCACGGTCGACGGCATGGCCGACATCGCCGATGTGACACGCCAGATCAATGCGATCGTGACCAATGGCGGTTCCGAATCCAGCGCCAGCGACAAGCGTCAGGCGAAGTAAATTCAACGGCTTAGACTAATTTGAGAATTCCTCAAATAAGCCGTTGACTCATGCAGAACCGTCTGTATATTCCCCGCTCCTTCGGAAAGCCTTGGTTTTCTGCGGGTTTTATTCAAATAATTTAGGAGTGTAGCATGGCCCGTATCGCCGGCGTTAATATTCCTTCCGCTAAGCGCGTTGTGATTGCGCTTACTTACATCCACGGCATTGGCCGCGTGAAGTCGGAAGAGATCCTTGTAAAAGCAGGTATTGAAGATACCCGTCGCGTGTCGGAATTGACCGAGACCGAAGTATCGCATCTGCGTGAAATCATCGATGCCGATTACACCGTCGAGGGTGATCTGCGCCGTGAGCACAGCATGAACATCAAGCGCCTTATGGACCTTGGTTGCTACCGTGGCCTTCGCCACCGCAAGAAGCTGCCCGTTCGCGGTCAGCGTACGCACACCAACGCCCGCACTCGCAAAGGCAAAGCCGTTGCGATCGCTGGTAAGAAAATGGTCACCAAATAGGTAGGATGAGCAATCATGGCTAAACCGCAAAAAAAAGAAGAAGGTCTTAAGAAAAAAGACCGCAAGAACGTTCCGATGGGCGTGGCCCACGTGAACGCGTCGTTCAACAACACCATCATCACCATTACCGATCCGTTCGGTAACACCATTGCTTGGTCGTCCTCGGGCGCCAACGGCTTCAAGGGTTCGCGTAAATCGACCCCGTACGCTTCGCAGGTTGCTGCGGAAGTTGCCGGTAAGAAAGCCATGGAACACGGCATGAAGACGGTCGAAGTTCTGGTAAAAGGCCCCGGCGCAGGACGTGAGTCCGCATTGCGTGCATTGGGTGCAGTTGGCCTGAACGTCACCAGCATTAAAGACATCACGCCGGTGCCGCACAACGGTTGCCGTCCGCCCAAACGCCGCCGCGTGTAAGCTGACGACCGACGACGATCCGATACATTCTCACGACCAAATCTGAGGAACTACATGAGCGCGATTCTGAATAAAAACTGGAAAGACCTGATCAAGCCGACCAAGCTCGACATCAAACCGGCTGCTGGCGATAACCGCCGCGCAACCGTTGTTGCCGAGCCGCTGGAGCGTGGCTTCGGCATCACCCTGGGCGTGGCACTTCGCCGCATCCTGCTCAGCTCGCTGCAAGGCGCGGCTGTGACCTCGGTGAAGATCGAAGGCGTGCAACACGAATTCTCGGCCATCCCGGGCGTACGTGAAGACGTGGTCAACATCATCCTCAACATCAAAGACCTCAAGCTGAAAGCCCACTCGGCCGACCGCAAGCGTCTTACCCTGAAAAGCAGTGACGCTGGTGAAGTGACCGCTGGCATGATCCAGACCGATGCTGACGTTGAGATCCTCAACAAAGACCTCGTGATCTGCACCTTGGACAAAGGCGCAAGCATCAACATGGAACTGACCGTTGAAGTTGGTAAGGGCTACGTTCCGGCTGCTCAGAACCGTCCGAGCGATGCTCCGATCGGCCTGATCCCGGTGGACGCACTCTTCTCGCCGGTCGAGAAAGTTTCGTACCGCGTTGAGAACGCTCGCGTTGGCAACCGCACCGACTACGACAAGCTGACGCTTGAAGTTGAATCGGATGGCTCGCTGGCTCCCGACGATGCTGTGGCTCTTGCTGCGCGCATCCTGCAAGACCAACTGTCGCTGTTCATCAACTTCGAAGATCTGCCCGAAGTTTCGGCCAAGACCGCCGAAGAAGAGCTGAAATTCTCGCCGTACCTGCTCAAGAAAGTCGACGAGCTGGAACTCAGCGTGCGTTCGGCGAACTGCCTGAAGAACGACAACATCGTTTACATCGGCGACCTCGTGCAGAAATCGGAAAGCGAAATGCTGAAAACGCCGAACTTCGGCCGCAAGTCGCTTAACGAGATCAAAGAAGTGCTCGGTAACATGGGCCTGCGCTTTGGTATGGAAGTCACCGGTTGGCCGCCCGAGAACATCGAGGAGCTGGCCCGCAAATTTGAAGATCCGTACTGAGTCCGGGTCGAAAGGTATTAGGAGAGTAACATGAGACACCAAGTTGGCGGCCGTAAGCTGAATCGTACCGCATCGCACCGTAAAGCGATGTTCGCGAACCTCGCATGCGCGCTCATTAAACACGAACAGATCTTCACCACGTTGCCGAAGGCGAAAGACCTTCGTCCGATCGTGGAGAAGCTCATCACCAAAGGCAAAGCGAATGACCTCGCTGCGCGTCGTCTTCTGATCAGCCGTCTGCGCTGCCAGAAATCGGCCGAGAAGGTCCTCGCCACGCTTGCTCCGCGCTACGAAGCCCGCAGCGGTGGTTATGTACGCATCATGAAAGCCGGCTTCCGTTACGGCGACGCGACCCCGATGGCGATCATCGAGTTCGTTGACCGCGACGAGAACGCCCGTGGCAGCGATTGGAACAGCAGCAAGAATGCTGATGATTCTGACGCAGCTCCGAAGGCTAAAAAACCTGCTGCAAAAAAAGCGGCTGCACCGAAAGCTGAAAAAGCCGACGCTGCACCGAAAGCCAAAAAGGCTCCGGCCAAGAAGGC
>JBEIOT010000228.1:0-2465 GCA_040377415.1 Azospirillum sp.
ACAACGTGAAGACGGCGTACTCCGCTGCTGATCTCAGTAAGCCCGAGCAGACCGCCGCTATGGTGGCGCAAGCCGAGAAGGAATTTGGTTCGGTCGATGTGCTGGTGAACAATGCAGGCATTCAACACACGGCGACCATCCAGGATTTCCCCGCCGATAAGTGGGAACTCATTCTGTCCATCAACCTCAGCGCAGCATTCTATGCGATGAAAGCGGCGCTGCCGGGCATGCAGAAGAATAAATTCGGCCGCATCATCAACATCGCCAGCGCACATGGGCTTGTCGCATCGGCGAATAAGTCGGCTTATGTAGCCGCAAAGCACGGTATCATCGGCCTCACGAAAGTGGCGGCGCTGGAGAATGCGAAGCTCGGCATCACGGTGAACGCCATTTGCCCGGGTTGGGTGCTCACCCCACTCGTGCAAAAACAGATCGACGATAATGCGAAGACCAAAGGCATCAGCGGTGAGGAAGCCAAAGAGCAGCTGCTGGAAGCGAAAGAGCCGAGCATGCAGTTCAGCACGCCCGAGGATATCGGCGGGTTGGTGGTTTACCTGTGCAGTGATTCAGCCAAGAACATGACCGGCACCAGCTTAAGCCATGATGGTGGATGGACGGCGCAATAGTGGCACCGCGCACCAAGACCAAAGCCAAAGTGAAGGCTAAGAAGGCTGCCAATCGCGGTATCAACCTCGCATTACAGGGGGGCGGGGCGCACGGCGCCTTCACTTGGGGTGTGCTCGACCGACTGCTTGAGGAAGAAGACATCGACATCGTCGCCATGAGCGGTACCAGTGCCGGCGCGATGAACGCCGCTGTGCTGCTGGATGGTTTTGTGGAAGGCGGGCGCGACCGTGCCAAGTCTCAGCTTGCTGAGTTCTGGCAGCAAGTAAGCCAACTGGGCGCTGGCTTCAATGCCGCGCCGGGTGCGGCCATGCATGGCTACATGCCGACCGGTTGGGGTATGGATTGGCTGGCGGGGTTCAATCCGCTGGATATGCTTTCGCGAACCTTCTCTCCGTACGACTTAAATCCATTAAATCTCAATCCATTGCGCGATGTTCTTAATTCAGTACTTGAAGTCAAGAACCTCAATAATGTCATTAAGCTTTTCGTGTCGGCCACGAATGTCGAAACCGGCCAGCCGCGTATCTTCAAAGGCGACGAAATTAGTATCGATGTGCTCATGGCCAGCGCGTGCCTGCCGCATGTTTTCCAGGCGGTCGAGATCGACGGTGTGCCGTATTGGGACGGTGGTTACATGGGCAACCCCGCTATCTGGCCGCTTATCTATAAATCGGACTGCGACGACGTGCTGTTGGTTCAACTGAACCCCATCGTGCGTCCGGGCACGCCTAAACACGCCATCGACATCATCAACCGCCTGAATGAAATTAGCTTCAATTCCAGCCTTATTGCCGAGATGCGCGCTATTCACTTCGTGCAGAAGCTTATTCATGAGGGCAAGCTGGACGAGCATGAATACCATGACATGCATATCCATATGGTGACGCCGCCGGATTCACTGCACGACATGAACGCCAGCACCAAAATGAATACGGACTGGTATTTCTTCCAGGAATTGCGCGATGCGGGCCGCGACCAGATGCAGGCATGGCTGAAGAAACATAAGAAGGATCTGGGCCAGCGCAGCACCATCGATATCGAGGAGCATTTCCTTGTGAAGAACGCCAAGTGCGTGGGCACCCACGCCAAATCGACACTGAAATCCTAAGCGTTCTACGTAGGTATATACCTGTGTGGGAAGCTCAGGAAATTGACACGCTAGGACACGGGGGTTAGGCAAGCGGGCATGGACGACGTACTCATACTTTCTCGCATTCAGTTTGCCGCGAACATCACGTTCCACATCCTATTTCCCACCATTACCATCGGCCTTGCGTGGGTGCTGCTGTTCTTCAAGCTGCGCTACAACCGCACGAAGAATGCGGCGTGGATGGGGGCGTACCGTTTCTGGGTCAAGATCTTTGCGCTCAGTTTCGCACTGGGCGTTGTGTCCGGCATTACCATGAGTTTCCAGTTCGGCACCAACTGGCCGGGCTACATGGAAAAAGTGGGCAATATCGCGGGGCCGCTGCTGGGCTACGAAGTACTCACCGCGTTCTTCCTTGAGGCCAGTTTCCTCGGCATCATGCTGTTCGGCATGAAACGCGTGAGCAATCGCACGCATACCATCGCCACGTTCCTCGTCGCGTTCGGCACGTCGCTTTCAGCGTTCTGGATCATTGCGCTCAATAGCTGGATGCACACGCCCAGCGGCTTTGAAATGATCGATGGCCAAGCCCATGTGGTGAGCTGGCTCGATGTGATCTTCAACCCCAGCATGCCCTATCGCCTGACGCATGTGCTGCTGGGTTCAGGCCTCACCGTTGCGTTTCTTATTGCCGGTATCTCGGCCTATCGCCTGTTGCGTGGTAACGATGTGGCCGAGGTGCGCGTGGCAC
>JBEIOT010000199.1:0-3275 GCA_040377415.1 Azospirillum sp.
ATCCAAAGAAGTTCGGATGACCAAGAGATAGACGCGCGGGTCTTGGGTTTCCATGTGGTTGAAGAATAAAGCAAATTTCAACATATGCCTTATATTCGTTTAAGCCTGCGATGCCGGTGGTTTAGGCCCGAAAGGACGCGTGCGGCAAAAGAAAAACCCGGCCACTTGCGTGGCCGGGTTTCTTTCATCGCGGGGCGTGGAAGCCCTGCAATTATTCTTCTTCCGACTCGTCGGCAGCTTCTTCAGCTACTTGCGCGTCGTCGTCGTTGCTGGCGTTCAGTTCCTGCTCGAGCAGGCTGTCGGCGTTGCGGGCGACGTTGATCTTGATCGTGAGTTCAACTTCCGGGTGGAGGTGGATCACGGCTTCATAAGCACCGAGTGCTTTGATGGTGCTGTTCAAGTCGATCAGGCGACGCTCGACCTGGATACCAGCTTCGGTCAGTGCGTCAGAAACGTCACGTACCGAAACGGAACCGTAGAGTTTGCCGTCTTCCGACGCCTGGCGGATGATGGTCACCGACGGGGTGCCCAGTTCCTTGGCGCGTTTTTCAGCAATGCTACGCGAATCGGCGTTCAGCTTTTCGAGGGTCGCACGTTGCGATTCGAAATACTTCACGTTGTCTTGCGTGGCGCGCAGCGCTTTTTTCTGCGGCAGGAGGAAGTTACGTGCGAAGCCATCGCGGACTTTCACGGTGTCGCCTACTGAACCGAGGCGCGAGATACGTTCTAAGAGAATTACTTGCATGTCCTAAACTCCTACGACTGCACAACGTACGGCAGCAACGCGAGGTTGCGGGCACGTTTGATTGCTTGGGAAAGGGCGCGCTGCTTCTTCGCCGACACCGCAGTGATGCGCGAGGGAAGAATCTTGCCACGCTCAGAAATGAAGCGTTGCAGCAGTTTTACGTCCTTGTAGTCGACAGCCGGAGCGTTCGGGCCCGTGAGGGGGCACGATTTGCGGCGGCGGAAGAATACTTTGCGGCCAGCGCCAGCACCATCGCGTGCGGGACGACCTTCACCGCCTTCGGGGCGGTCAGCGCGGGGAGCGCGGGATTGGAAATCACTCATGTTCATTACTCCTTATGCGGCTTCGTAGCTGTCGCCGGATTTTTGCTGCAGCATCACGGTGGGGGTTGCATCCATAGTGTCCATACGAACGGTCAGCTTGCGGATGATGTCTTCGTTGATGCCGATCTGGCGCTCAAGTTCTTTCAGCGCTTCTGCCGAGCAGTCGAGGCCCAGCATGGTGTAGTGGCCTTTGCCCAGCTTGTTAATTTTGTAAGCGAGGGTGCGGATGCCCCAGTATTCGTTCTTCACGATGCTGCCTTTAGTATCGGTCACGATCTTGCTGAGGGTCTCGGTGAGTTTGGTCACGTCGGCCTTGCCCATATCGGGACGGACGACGAAGGTGACTTCATAGAAAGCCATGGTCTTGCCTTTCATTAACGGCTTGCTTCGATCGGGCCACCCCATGTGACACGCCTGCAAACCTGTGAATTAACGCCTTCCACCGGAAGGAGCGGGGTGTGTAGGCGCTTGGGGCAGGGTTGGCAAGCCTAAAATAGGCCCAAAACAGCATTCTGGGGCCGGTTCTGTCGTGAAAAAGGAGTTTGCGGCGATTTAGATGCCGCTGGCTTCGAGCATCAGCTCACCTTGTTCGGCGTTCTCGGGCAGGCCGCCACGACCATCGCCACCGACTTTGGTAGGGGCGCCGGGGAGGTCTTCGTTTCCGCCATGGCCGACGCCGCTTTCGCTTAAGGGCATCAGCTGATCTTGCGAACCGGCATGGCCCATGCCGCCGACGATGCGCGGGGCATCGGGCATATCTTCATTGCCCGCATGGCCCATGTCGATGGGGCCGGTGTAATCGTTGTTGAACTCGTTCTCGAGGTCGGACTTGCGCATGGAGTTGGGACGAATAGCCATGATGGTCTCCTTGGTTGGTTCAGGTTTTAGCCTAGCGCGGGCGATGTAAAACGGCTGCGATGGGTGGACGGCAGAACATCAAGGCATCCTCAAGTTGGCATAGATGCATTGCCATTTGGCACGGATAGCGATAGCCATGGCGCTCTGAAAAAAACAAAAGAGGCCAGACATGACGACCGCACTTATTTTCCCCGGACAGGGCAGCCAGGCCATTGGTATGGGCGTTGAACTTGCGAAAGCATTCCCCAGTGCGAAAGCGGTGCTCGATGAAGTAGATGCGGCGCTGGGTCAGAAACTGAGTGCGCTGATGGAAGCGGGCCCCGAGGCCGAGCTGACCAATACCGAGAACGCGCAACCGGCCATTATGGCGGTGTCGCTGGCGACCTTCCGCGTGTTGGAAGAAGCCGGTTTGAAAGTGACCGATGCTGCGTGTGTGGCAGGCCATAGCTTGGGTGAATATTCGGCGCTAACAGCGGCGGGTACCTTCACGGTGGCCGAGGCGGCGAAGCTGCTGCGCATTCGCGGCAATGCTATGCAGGCCGCTGTGCCAGCGGGCAAGGGCGGCATGGTCGCCATCATCGGGCCTGATTTTGATGCGGTAGAAGAAATTGTGCGTGAAGCGCGTGCGCGTGGCATCGGTGAAGTCATTGAGATCGCCAACCAGAACAGCACCAACCAAACCGTCATTTCAGGTTCGGCGCGCGGCATGGAAATTGCCATCGAAGTAGCAAAAGAAAAAGGCGCCAAGCGCGCATTGCCGCTGCCGGTGAGCGCACCGTTCCATTGCAGCATGATGCAGCCGGCGGCTGAGAAGATGCGTGCAGCGCTGGCGGCCATTGACCTGAAAGCGCCGGCGGTGCCGCTGATCGCGAACGTGACCGCCGAGCGCGCGAGCGACCCTGCGTTCATTCGCGACCTGCTGGTGCAACAAGTGACCGGCATGGTGCGTTGGGTGGATAGCGTGGAGCGTATGAAAGCGCTGGGCGTGACCCGTGTCATCGAAATCGGTCACGGCAATGTGCTCACCGGTCTGGTGAAGCGCATCGCGCCGGAAATTATTTGCGTGAACATCAGCAGCCCGGCGGATCTGGAAACCTATAGCAAGGCTGCGTAATGCGCTTCTGGGCGCTAGTCGTTCTGTGGGTGGCTGTCGTCAGCCCTCTAGTGCAATTCTATCTTATCGATGGGCCGCTGCGTGATGCGGGCATTAGTGTTGCGGGAATGCTGTTGCTTTATGCGGTGTTCGTGGGCGGGCTTGTTATCGTTATCAGGAAATACTGCACCTATGCGACATGGGCGCAAGTGCTGCTGGGTATTGTTGGCGCGGTGTTGCTTGCCATTCCCATGGG
>JBEIOT010000152.1:0-5159 GCA_040377415.1 Azospirillum sp.
GAGTTTTTCCCGTGGCCGTAGATCCCGTGAACAGGACCCCATTAACATCTGATTTTGCTAGCAAAATTCCCGTATCGCGTTCACCCTGAACAAGGTTCAGCACGCCCTTGGGCAAACCTGCCTTATCCCATTGTTTTATCATCCATTCAGCGACCATCGGTGTCTGTTCGCTGGGCTTGAACACGATGGTATTCCCCGCCAGGAGCGCGGGTTGGATATGCCCGTTAGGCAAGTGCGCCGGGAAGTTATACGGACCATAAACCGCCATCACCCCATGCGGTCGATGGCGAACTACCGAGTTGCCCACCGGACTGGTACGCGACTTCACCCCCGTGCGCTCCGCATACGCTTCCGAAGCATAGGTCAACTTGGCCACCACGGCGGCCACCTCTGAGCGCGAATCCCACAATGCCTTGCCGGTCTCCTCAGCGATCATCACCGCCAGCGTCTCTTTTTCAGCTTCGATAAGCGCTTTGAAATCACCAACAATCTTTGAGCGGTCTTCGTAGCGCGTTTGCGACCATGCCGGGAAAGCTTCACGCGCTGCCTTCACGGCCGCGACCACTTCCTTCTCGCCAGCAGCCTTGCCGGACCAGATCTCTTTGCCCGTCGCGGGGTTCAGCGAGGTGAAGGAATGAGTGCCTTCGTTAATCCATAAACTATTGATGTACTGCATATAAATCCTTACAGCGGGTAGTAGCGCAAACGGTCACCTTTTTTAAGATTCAGTCGTGTGACCAGACGCTGGGTGACAGACACGGATCCGTCCGATTCGGGGCGCAAACGGCCCGTCGCGCAGCGGAATGTGGCGAACTGGTCGTTGCTCACTGCATACTTAGGTGTTTCTTCGGGTAATTCAATGATCTGCCCGATCTCGGCGACCACACTTGCTCGCACCACATGCGCATGGTCGCGCTGAACGATAAGGGTCGGCCCGCCATCGAAGATATCGACATAGCCGGTGAACTTGAAGCCTTGCGCCTCGAGCATCATGCGTGCCGGCTCGCTGGCGGGGTTCACCTGGCCGATGGTTTGGCGCGCCGACTTCGGTAAGAGGCTGACATAGATGGGATATTTTGGCATCAAGTCGTTGATGAACTGGTTGCCCTGCGTGGCATTGATATAATCTGCTTCGGTAAAGCCCATTTCAAAGAAGTGCTTAGGCAGCGCATTATAGAACGGCGAGATGCCGGCGACATCGTGCATGCCCCGCATCTCGGCGATGATCTGCTCCGCGAACTTGTCGGGGAACGCCGCAATGAAAAGAAAGCGCGCTAGCGACAGCATCTTGCCCATCCGGTCGCGTCGATAGGCCGGCTGCAGGAACAACGCACCGACTTCCGTGGAACCGGTTAAGTCATTGGTGACCTGCAGCAATTCATGCTTTGTGAATTTGTCCAGCTGGGTCGAGATTTGGGTAATGGTGGTCAATTTATAAGAATAAAATGGCTGGGTAAGGCCGATACGCGCTTTAATACCGCAAGTGCCCGCAATGTGGCTCTTTTCCGTATCCTCCAGTACGAAGAAGAAACTTTCCTGCCCGGGCTTGCTGTAGGTGCCAGCAAAACTGGCCACCGAGTTGCTGATCTTCTCCTCCAGCACCTGTGGATCGGGCGGCAGTGAGGTCATGCCGAACCCTGCCTGACGAGCAAGGTCGAGAACGGCGGCTTGGTCATCGAGTCGAGCGGGACGTAAAAACATGCTTTTTACCTTGTGGGTGGAATCGAGGAAACGGCCAGTTCGCCGCAGGCGAGCCGCATTAGGAGCAGGGCCGAAAGTTGGGCACGCTCGGTCAGCGAATCGAGGTACATTATTTCATTTTCCGAATGGATATTGGCTCCGCGAACCCCCAATGTATCAATATTGGGCAATCCGTGGCGCCAGAGGTTATTGCCATCACAGCAACCACCCGAAGACTTCACTGCAATGGTCAGTCCCAGTTTGGCACCGCAATCAAGCACCATGTCGAGCACCGCTTTATTAGCCGGCGATAGCGGTTTGGGCGTACGGGTAAATCGGCCATGAAGCACCGCTGAAAAACCATTTCGGTTCTCAAATTGCTCCATGATTCTGCCAATTTCTTCAAATACCCAAGCCTCGTCTTCAACAGCCTTCGTTCGCACGTTAAAACGAAGGATCGCAAGGTCAGGAACCGAGTTCAGCGCACCGCCACCTTCAACCTTACCCGGGTTGACCGTGAGACCCTCGCGTTTACCATTCAATTCAAATAGTTGAGTGGTAATGGATGCACAGGCAACAATAGCATTTCTACCCTCTTCCGGGTTGCGGCCAGCATGGGCGGATTTACCCCGAACCACGATGGAAAAATTGCCCGATCCTTTGCGTTCACCGACCAAGGCACCATCGGCAACGGCAGGCTCATAAATAAGCCCGAGATGCTTATCCACAGAGGATTGTTTCAGAAGCGGATCAGAAGAGATCGACCCAATTTCTTCATCCGGATTCAAGATGACCTGCCAGCCCAGCTGATCTTTGCCCTCAAAGCCCTCCAGCGCCTCTAATGCTTTCAGCATCACGACCAGCCCACCCTTAAGGTCGGCGACACCGGGACCGCGAAGAATGTTCTCTTCAATATATTCAGTGGCTTGGAAGTGGTGGTCCTTACCATAGACCGTGTCCATATGGCCGACCAACAGCACCTGAATGGGCGCTTGCGGACGCTTTCGGATGCTCAAGGCTTCACCAATTTCTATTTGTATTTCATGACCTTGACTATCGATTTGTTGATATGGCGCCATGGGGATGACTTGCATTTTCCCATCAAGCCAGCGGAAATTATCTTCCAGTGCTGCTCGAAATTTTCTAACACCGTCAACATGATAGCTACCAGAATTGATCTTCGCCCAAGCGTCGGTCAAGAAAACCATATGCTGCTGCTGCGAGGCAATCCAGTCGAGGCGTGCCTGCATGGCAGGATTGATCATGCAGCAGCTTTCCGCACCGAAGAAAGCGCGTTACGAAGCCGGTCCAATCCCGTCTGGAACTCAGCCTCCGTAATTGTAAGCGGCGGCACGAAGCGCAGCACATTAGGACCTGCAACGAGCACTAATACGCCCTCTTTGCGGGCAGCGTCAGCGATAGCATTGGCCTGACCAGCGAGGTCGGCCTTAAGCTCAGCACCGATCATTAGACCGCGGCCACGGACCTCAGCGAAAATATCGAGTTCCTTATTCATGGCGGACAGTTGTTCGCGCAACCATTCGCCTTTTTGAATAGCTCCTGCCAAAATTTCCGGACGCTTGATCTTGCTGACCGCCGCGAATGCGACCGCGGCCATGAGCGGGTTGCCACCGAAGGTCGAGCCATGCGATCCGAACTGGAATACCTCAGCCGCCTTGTCACCGACCAACATGGCCCCGATCGGGATGCCGCATCCAAGGGCTTTGGCCAGGGTCACGATGTCGGGCACGACGCCATCTTGTTCGTAAGCAAAGAGCGTTCCCGTACGGCCGATACCAGCCTGAATTTCATCGAGCACCAGCAGCGCGTCGAATTTTTCGCACAAGGCTTTGATATGTTTCAAGAATCCTGGCTTAGCGGGAATGACCCCACCCTCACCCTGCACCGGCTCAACGAATACCGCGCAGGTGCTTTCGTTGATCATCGATTCAATGGCGGCTTCATCATTGAAGGTAGAACAGTACCTAAAGCCACCCGGAAGGGGTTCATAGCCCTGTTGATATTTCGGTTGGGCGGTGGCAGTCACTGTTGCCAGCGTGCGGCCATGGAACGAGCCATTAAAGGTGATGATGTCGCGCTGCTCGGGCGTGCGGCCCTTATCGGCAGCATATTTACGCACCAGTTTGATGGCCGCTTCGTTCGCTTCAGCGCCCGAATTGCACAGATAGACCTTTTTCGCAAAATCAGCCGACTCGACCAGCAATTCTGCAAGTTTGATCGGTGGTTCGGTGAAAAACACATTGCTGGTATGCCATATTTTACGGCTCTGCGCATCCAATGCGGCTAAGAGATCGGGGTCCTGATGGCCCAGTGAATTAACCGCAATGCCCGCACCAAGGTCGATATAGTCCTTCCCGTCAAGGTCCCACACAGTGCTGCCCTGCCCGCGATCGAGGATCATCTCGCGTGGTTTGTAGTTGGGCACATAGTATTTCTGGCCTTTACCGACCAATTCGGCGCTGAGAGCGCCAAGATTATGGGTGGTGGGGGGTAACGACGACATAGCAGGACTTTCCGTTTTGTTGTTTTTTCTACGCTAGGCCTTTGTTTGCGCGAAATCAAATGCAGTACATGCAATGCAGCATGATGAAACATATTGCTTGTTTACCGTTGGTTATGCGCAACATAGGGCATGGCTACATCGATCCATTGTACGATTCACGGACGCGTCCAAGGTGTGGGATACCGCAGCTGGACAGTGAAGAACGCGCGCAAACTGGGCCTCACTGGCTGGGTGCGCAATACCAGCGAGGGCACGGTGGAAGCGCTGTTCTGCGGCGATACCAACGCGGTAGAAGCCATGATCGAAGGCTGTGCCGATGGCCCGTTGGCGGCCAAGGTTAATCGCATCGAGCGCAAACTGAGCGACACGCCACCACCTACGACATTCCTGCAATTACCAACGGCCAAGACCGGCGAGCCCGTTATCAGCGATGATCGCGGCGATGACGAGGAAGAAGCTGTTTAAGCAGCGACCGTCGCTTTTTCGAACACCTCGATAAATGCCCCCTGAAGCGCAAGATCGACCTGATCCATACCAACCTCTACGCCAAGCGCGGCAAGCGATGTAACGCCAAATTCGCGGATGCCGCAGGGCACAATGCCTGCGTAATGCGAAAGATCGGGCTTCACGTTGAGCGCGATGCCATGGCTGGTCACCCAGCCTTGCACGCGCACGCCGAGTGCCGCAATTTTCGCTTCACCCGCTGGCGTGTTCGTCCACACGCCGATGCGGCCTTCGCGGGTGAACCCTTCCACACCCAACTGTGCGAGCGTCATGATGATCATACGCTCAAGCTTCTGCACATAAGCGCGCACATCTTTGCCGCGCTTGTTCAGATCAAGCATGAGGTACGCCACGCGTTGGCCCGGCCCATGATAGGTCACCTGCCCGCCACGCCCGGTTTCAAACAACGGAATATCGTGGCCGAGCACATCGCTCGCCGCGCCGCTTGTGC
>JBEIOT010000191.1:0-3523 GCA_040377415.1 Azospirillum sp.
GCTGAACCAAACATTCCAACCGCATGTGCCAAATCTTGCTCCAAAAGCTTAGGAGCATCCAAAATGCCAAATTTTTGATCTTTTGCGCGAGTAGAGGCTTTGCTCTGATTCACTCTCTGCAATTGCTGACGATACTTGCGAGATAAATGTGAGCTCGCTTTACGTGCTAACTTTTCTAGTTCAGCCAAGCGCGCTGTTGCATTGTGTAAAGCAACAATTTCAGCTCTGGCTTTCATATGATGCGGAGCTTTTGTACCCTGATTCATTGCAATGTAATCGCTGGTGATCACTTGCCTTCTAGGATTAAAGCTTTCAAGGATTTCACCGTTGCTATGCACTTTGAGTTCATCAACTTTATTTTTTATAGCTTCTAAAAAGTCATCAGCTCCGAGAGACAGTTCAGAGCTTAAGATTGATAGTATTTCTGATTTAGCATCTTCGAAAATCGATTCGCTTTTAGTAGCTAGCTGCCTAGCAGGCTCTAAGTTGGGATTGCCTGCACGCTGATATATCGCTTCTTTTACTTGCTCTGCATTATATTGCCCCCAACCTCTAGAAGTTTCGCTACCATAAGCGTCCTGAAGTCCCCATTGGGGATCAAAGTGATATCCCGAGGGTGGCTCATTAAAGCCTTCAAAATATACGTGTGCATGGTAGCCAAGCCACGAACCACTAAATGATTTGTGAACTTCATTTACCGCATCACCTAATTTCTTAACTGGCTGGCTGATTTCAGCGGCATTTCCAAGTTCAGCCTGAGCATGCAGATCGTCAGCAAGCTTCAATAACTCTTGATCAAGCTCCATAATTTATCTCACTATGACAATGGAATAACGCTCATAGCATATAAATTAATCGCAGAACCAATAAATAGCTCGCTTAAACCGGTCCACACTAAAAAACCGCCTGTTTGCGGGGTTTTTGTTTGACCTAACTAAGCCAGTTTCATTTTCTTCCGTTACGCATTCCACTGCTTCTCCACCTCTTCCCCGAAATCGGCGGATCAGGCTCTTAATTCTTCATCTCCCGCTGCCGCATGGGCATGGCGTCGATGGTGCGGCGGAGTGTGTCGGGGTTGATGGGCGTCGATTGCCGAATCTTCTCTTCGCCGTCCTTGCCGATGAGGATGGCGGTGAAGGCTGCCGCATCCACCCCGAACGCCTCGTAGAAATCGCGCGCGTGCAGTTGTGGGCGGGCGGCGCCGTTGTGGCGCACTGCGCCATCGGCCAGCACTTCCCATACCACCATATCGCGCTCGTCCAGCATCGCGGCGTTCGCGGCGATCATCTGCCGCTGCGTGCCATAATCCGCATCCTCGGCTTGCGGGGCGAACACCACCAGCACGCGCTGCGTCCACAGATACTTCTCCATCTGCTGCATCACCTGCGCGGCCGAGGCCTGCGCCGCGTGCGGCATGCTGCCGAGCGTGAGCGCGGCCAGTGCAGTGGTGAGAAGATGACGGATGCGAAGCATGGGGATTTATATAGAGGTTCGGGTTGTAGAAATAAAGGCGCGGCATGGTGCGCAGCGCGTGAGAGGGATTGACTCGGCTTCGCCTCGCCTCTCTCCGGCGCTGTTGCGCCTGCGAGTCGAATAGGGTTCGAACCTTTCCTCCCTGTCCGCCATAGAACGAAAAAAGCCCGCCTGTTGGCGGGCTTCGTTCTATGGCGGACAGGGAGGGATTCGAACCCTCGATAGAGTTACCCCTATGCCAGTTTTCGAGACTGGTACCTTCAACCACTCGGTCACCTGTCCACTCGAAGAATCGCGCTTCTAACAAAGAAAGAGGAAGCGGTCAAACGCTTCGCTACCGACCCATTAGAATAACGCGATCGCCCAATACGCTCTTTTTTTTAGCGTGCAAGAAAAATCGTTTTTACACACACCCTATTGAAAAAATGCATGGCTCCGCATTTTTTCAATAGTAAAACCCCATAAAACACGCTAGAAGAGCGTCGTTACTAACCTCTACCCAACAACTTTTGGAGACTAACAATGGCTGCCAAGAAAAAAGCGAAAGCTACCAAATCTGCCCCCGCGGCGATCCGTCCGGTGAAAACCAAACTCACCAAATCGGCACTCACCACCCTCATCGCTGAGCGCACTGAACTGTCGCGCAAGCAAGTGGCTGGCGTACTCGGTGAACTCGAAGGCGCACTGCTGGGTTCGGTTCACCCGAACGGCAACGGCGAATTCATCTTCCCCGGCCTGTTCAAAGTGGCCCTGCGCAAAGTACCGGCTCGTAAAGCTGGCACGCTGATCCGCAACCCCGCCACCGGCGAAATGATGAAAGCCGCTGCAAAGCCCGCTTCCGTCCGCGTTAAGATCCGCCCGCTGGCGAAACTGAAAGCCGCTGCTACCAAGTAGTCGCTTTTCGTTGACGATAAAGAACCGGCAGGGGGCAACTCCTGCCGGTTTTTTCTTACCCGAAAGCATTCCCATGCGCCTTCTCGCCCTCATCGTCGCCCTGTTCGCCCTGCCCGCGCTGGCGAGAACGGAAACCCGCTGCGGCTGGTACGACAACCCCACGCCCAACAACATCTGGCTCGACGACGCCGATGGCGAATGGACCCTCGCCACCCAAGGCACCGAGACCGAATGGTCCGACGAAGAGAGGAACGACCAGACCGAAACCTTCGCCGACGAGGATTGGGTTGCGACCAATGGGCACTACGGCTATGGCTGCGCCTGCGTGAAAGCCGACTTCGACCCCAAAGAAAAACGCGCCACCTTCATTCACCGCGTGCGCAGCAAACCGCTCACCGCCTGCGGCAACGACCCCAAGCTCGACCATCGCACCATTCCTCAGGACTAGCATGACCAACATCTCCTCCCGCGAATTCACCATCCTCATGGCACTGCTCATGTCGATCGTCGCCATCAGCATCGACGCATTGCTGCCGGCACTTGGCATCATCGGCAGCGAGCTGCAGGTGACCGACCCCAACCACGCGCAGCTTGTCATCGGCTTCCTGTTCGCGGGCATGGCAATCGGCCAACTCATCGCGGGCCCCATGAGCGACGCGCTGGGCCGCAAACCCATCCTCTTTACCGGCATCATGCTTTACCTGGTCGGCAGCGTGTATTGCTACATCGCCACCAGCTTCGACGGCTTGCTGCTTGGCCGCGCCATCCAAGGCCTCGGCGTTGCCGGCCCATACGTCACCGCCACCTCCGTCGTGCGCGACAAATACGCCGGCCGCGATATGGCGCGCGTCATGTCCCTCATCATGATGATCTTCATCCTCGTGCCCGCCATCGCCCCAAGCATCGGTCAGGCCATCCTGCATATCGCCCCGTGGCGCAGCATCTTTCTGCTGTATATCGGCTACGCCATTGCTATCGCCATCTGGATCGCGCTGCGACTAGAAGAGACACTTCCTCCCACCAAACGTATCGCGCTTAAAGGCATCGCATTTTATGAGGGCTTCCGCGAAGTCACCAGCAACCACACCACCGTCAGCTACATGGTGGCGATGGGTCTGTGCTTTGGCAGCTTCATCGGCTATCTCGGTGCCAGCCA
>JBEIOT010000037.1:0-11452 GCA_040377415.1 Azospirillum sp.
AGGGGCAATACGGCCATACCCGCTATATGATGCGTGCGCGTTGCAAAATCAAGCTCAAGCCGCAGCCTTCAAGCGTTTCAGCGATTCGGCCTGACCCAGGATGGCCATAGCGAGGGGAATTTCGGGTCCGCTCATGGAACCGACGATGGCGGCGCGCATCGGCGGCATTAGCTCGCCGAGCTTTTTGCCGGTATTGTCGGCCACAGCCTTCACCGCATCCTTGATGCTCGCTTCGCTCCACGGAGTTAGTGTCTCAAGCGCGGTGATAAGCGGGGTCAAATTCTCGCGGCCACGGCCAAGCTGAACGGTGGCTTTTTCATCGTAGCTGGTGGGGGCGTGCAAGTAGAAGCCCATCTGCTCGCGCAGTTCCGGCAACGTACTGGCTTTTTCGCGCACGCTTTCGATGGCTGGGGCAAAGTTCGCATCGATGCCAAGCAGCTCAGCCAGTTCATTGCCGCTAATGGCGCGCATGTAATGCGCATTCACGTGTTTGAGTTTGTCGAAATCAAGGCGCGAGGGTGATTGGCCGCAGCCTTCCAGCGTGAACCATTCGATGGCTTGCTGGTCGCTGAAAATTTCATCGTCGCCATGCGCCCAGCCGAGACGCACGAGGTAATTACGCATCGCCATCGGCAGGTAGCCCATGTCGGCATATTCGGTGACGGATGTGGCGCCGTGGCGTTTGCTCAGCTTCGCGCCATCCGGCCCGTGAATGAGTGGGATGTGGGCGAATTGCGGCACGTCCCAACCCATCGCCTGATAGATGATCATCTGGCGGCCGGCGTTATTGAGGTGGTCATCGCCGCGAATGATATGGGTAACGGCCATGTCATGGTCATCGACCACGACTGCGTGCATGTAGGTAGGGGTGCCATCGGAGCGCAGGATAATAAAATCATCGAGTACATCGGCGCCGAAACGCACATCGCCCTGCACGGCGTCTCTCACGACCACTTCACCGGTGAGTGGTGCCTTGATGCGGATGGAAGGTTTCGCGCCAGGGGGCGGCGTCTCGCTCGAATCTCTCCAGCGACGGTCGTATTTGAACACTTCGCCTTTGGCTTCGGCCTCGGCGCGCATTTGCGCCAGCTCGTCTTGGGTGCAATAGCAATAATAGGCCTGGCCTTTGCTCACCAGTTCTTCGGCCACTTCGCGGTGGCGCGCTTCGCGGTGGCTTTGGAACACGGGCTCGCCATCATGCGAAACACCGAGCCACGCGAGGCCGTCGAGAATGGCCTGGGTCGCTTCCGGCGTGCTGCGAGCTTTGTCGGTATCTTCGATGCGCAGCTTGAACTGACCGCCGTGATGGCGGGCGAACAGGTAGTTGAACAGTGCCGTGCGTGCACCGCCGATATGCAACATGCCGGTGGGGGAAGGCGCGAACCGCGTGACAACGCTCATGACAAACCATTCATAAAAGTGATAGGACGCGCTTTATAGCAAAGGACAAGCCGATGTCACGCATCATGCAGTTCACCGCAGCGCAAACGGGCAGGGGCTTCCTGTGGCTGGTCGCGTTGTTCGCGCTGGGCGTGGCGATCTACTACGCGCTGCCGGTGGAGCCAATATGGTGGCAGCTACTCATTCTTAGCGTGTTTCTCGGCATGCTGACCTTCTGGCCGGGCGGGCGGCACCGCCTGCGCTGGTCTTTGATATTGTTGCCGGTGCTTGGGGCCACATGGGCTTGCGCCTATACCGCCCTGCACCAGCCCACCATGCTACGCAGCGAGCTGACACCGCGACCCGTCACCGGCATCGTGCGCGATATCGAGCGGGTGGAGAAAGGGCTGCGCTTCACACTGGATGAAGTAACCATTCGCGGGGTAGAGCATCCGCCCGAGCGCGTGCGCCTCTCGGTGCGATTGAAACCCGATAGCACGCTGCCGCTTCCAAAAATTGGTGACCGTATTGATTTGCTGGCGGGCTTGCTGCCGCCAATGGGTTCGGCGCTGCCCGGCGGCTTCGACTTCGCACGCTATTTCTATTTCCGCGATATTGGTGCTGTGGGCTATGGCCTTCCGCCGTGGAAAGTCATCGAACCCGCCAAGCAAAGCGGCTTCGCGCAATGGCGCTTGAACCTGACCGAGCGCATCATTACCACGCTGGGGCCCGAGCGTGGGCCCATTGCGGCGGGCCTCATCACCGGTGAAGATCGCGCGATCCAGGACGACGATTTTCAGGCGCTGCGCGCGAGTAACCTTTACCACATCATCGCCATTTCGGGTGGGCATATGGTGGTCATCGCGGGCGTGATCTTCGTGGGGCTGCGGTTGTTGTTCCTGCCGCTGCCCTTCGGCCAGCGACCGCAGGCGAAATCCATCGCTGCCGCCATCACTCTGGCGATGGTGACGATTTATCTGTTCGTCACCGGCCTGCCCATTTCGGCAGTGCGCGCTTACGTGATGATCGCGCTGGTGCTCATCGCCGTTATCCTGCGGCGCGACGCGAACGCGATGCGCTCGCTGTTCCTTGCAGCACTCATCATGCTGCTGTTCGACCCATCGGACCTGCTGGAGCCGGGCTTCCAGCTTTCGTTCATGGCAACGCTGGGTATCGTGGCCTTCGTCGAAGTGTTCTGGTTTAGCGGCCACGAAATTTCTCGCGTGCGCCGTGGGTTCCAACTGCTGCTTGGGATGGTGCTCATTTCACTCGTGGCCGAAACAGCCGTGTCGCTGCTGGTGGCGCGCTCGTTCAATAATTTTGCACTGTATGGTGTGCTGGCCAACGCCGTGGCCACGCCACTCGTCAGCTTCTTGCTGATGCCAGCGGTGGCACTGTTCTTCCTGCTGCTGCCCTTCGGGTTAGAGGGCGCAGCGCTATGGATACTCGATCACGGCATCATGGCGCTGATGGCCATCGCCCGTGAAGTGAGCAGCTGGCCCAAAGCGCAGATGTTCGTGGCCTCGCCGCCCGACTGGGGGCTGGCGCTTGGCATCCTCGGGCTCATGTTCCTGTGCCTCGTGCGCGGGCGCATCCGCTGGGTGGGGCTGGCCGGTCTTGCCGTGGGCTGGCTCAGCGTCTTCAGCGTCACCACGCCCGACCTGCTGGTCGGCACCAACATCCAGCAGATCGCTGTGCGCACCGATAATGGCTACGCGCTGTTGCGTGGTCGTCCTGATTCGCTGGTGCCGGAGTTGTGGGCGAACGGATTGGGTTACAAAACGCTGCCAGTGCTGAAGCCCAACGCCACCGACCAGTGGCGCTGCGATCGCCTTGGCTGCTTAGCGCGCGTGAATGGCCAGTATGTTTCGTTCCCCCATTCCGCCGATGCAGCGGTGCAGGATTGCGGGCATGTGAAGGTGATGCTGACCACGCTGCATGGGGTGGAATGCGATGGCTGGATATTGGGTCCGCGCACGCTGGCGCGCAGTGGCGTACAGGCGTTCTGGTGGGAAAAAGATGGCTATGTACGCCATGAGAATAGTGCGCAGTGGCAGGGAAAAAGGCCGTGGTCCACGCGGCAGTAGCCGCATCAGCCTTGAGCGGCGCGAGTTCTCGCACAGTATGTGCGATGGGCGAGCATACTAAGAAAGCAACGCCTGCGTTGCTTTAGTAACATCGGCTTGGCGCATCAGCGATTCGCCGACGAGGAAACAATGCATGCCCGACTTGCGCATGCGCGCGACATCCGCGGCGGTGGCGATGCCGCTTTCGCAGACCAATGTGTAATCCTCGGGGATGAGCGGACGCAGGCGCTCGGCATTGGCCAAGTCGACCTCAAGCGTTTTCAGCGAACGGTTGTTGATACCGATGAGGCGCGACGAAAGTTTTAGCGCGCGTTCGGTCTCGTCTTCGTCATGCACTTCGACCAGCACGTCCATGCCTAGTTGGTGGGCGATGCCTTCAAGCTCGGCGGCTTGTTCATCCGTCAGTGCGGCCATGATGAGCAGGATGCAATCGGCACCCAGCGCACGCGCTTCGAGCACCTGATAGGGGTCGAGCATGAAATCCTTACGTAGCACGGGCAGATGCGTTGCTTTACGCGCGTCGATGAGGAAGGCATCGGCACCCTGGAAATACGGCGTATCCGTTAGGACCGACAAACACGCAGCGCCACCGGTCTCGTAAGCTTTGGCGAGGAACGCCGGGTCGAAATCCGCGCGAATGAGGCCTTTGCTGGGCGAGGCTTTCTTGATCTCGGCAATAAGGCCGATGCCGCCATCGCCCACACGGAGTTTCAACTCGCGGTGAAAACCACGGCAAGGCGTTGCTTCCAGCGCGCGTGATTCAAGCTGTTTCAAACTCACGCGCTGCTTTTGGTGCGCCACATGTTCGCGCTTCTTGGCGCAGATCTCGGCTAATGTATCGCTCATGCTTCACCCACAGTGCGGGCGTTGGTGGCTTCCACCAGATGGTTCAGCACGCGGCGCGCTTCGCCGGTCGCCAATGCTTCGCGCGCCATGGTGGCACCACCGCGCATGGCTTGCGCTTTGCCTGCGGTAACCAGCGCTGCGGCTGCATTTAAAATGACCGCGTCAGAGAACGCATTCTCGACGCCGTCGAAAATTTCGCGGATGGCGAGGGCATTGTCTTCGGCATCGCCGCCGCTGAGCAATTCGATCTTGTGCATCGGCAGGCCAGCGCGGCTGGGTTTCATCACGCTGGGGGTGACCACACCATCACTAAGCTCGGCAATGTGTGTGTCACCGGCGATAGAAATTTCATCCGTGCCATCGTCGCCATGTACCACCATCACGCGTTTGCGGCCCAGCATGTTGCAAGCGCCCGCGACGGGCATGACGAGTTTGGGACTGTAGACGCCGATGAGCTGATAATCGACCCGTGCCGGATTGCACAACGGCCCAAGAACATTGAGGATAGTGCGCTGGCCGATGGATTTTCGCAGCGGCGCCAGGCGTGCAAATCCGGGGTGGAATGCCGGGGCGAACAAGAAGGTGAGGCCGACTTCATTTAGCACCTGCGCGGCTTTATCGGGCGAGATGGCAGTGCGCACTTTCAGCGCTTCCAGCACATCGGCCGAGCCGCTTTGCGAGGTGATGGCACGATTGCCGTGCTTGGCGACCTTAACGCCGCACGCTGCGACCACGAACGCCACGGCGGTCGAGATGTTCAGCAAATGTTTGTAATCGCCGCCGGTGCCGCACACGTCCATTGCTTCGCCGACGGTGGGGAAGGGCACGCAACGATTCATCACGGCTTCGGCCGCCCCGGCCAGTTGCTCGGCGGTGATGTTCTCCTCGGCAGTGGAAAGAAGGATGCGTTCGGCACCGTCGCCAGCCAGCTTGCCATCGAGAATGGCGCCAATATTGGCTTTCATCGCCTCGCGTGCAGCGCTGCTCATAGCATCTCGAGGAAGTTGCGCAGCATTGCGTGGCCATGTTCGCTGGCAATGCTTTCGGGGTGGAACTGTACGCCGTGCAGCGGCAGGGTTTTGTGCTGAAGGCCCATGATGAGCCCATCCGCCTCGGCGGTGATTTCAAGCTCAGCAAGTAGCGTCTCGCGCTCGACGATGAGTGAATGGTAGCGCGTGGCGGTGAACGGCGATGGCAGATCCTTGAACAGGCCTTTGCCCGTATGGGTGATGGGGCTGGTCTTGCCGTGCATCACCTTGGGGGCGCGAATGACCTTACCGCCATACGCCTCGCCAATGGCCTGGTGGCCCAAGCACACGCCGAATAGGGGAATGCGGCCATTGAGGACTTTCAGCAGATCGAGGCAGATGCCAGCGTCTTTGGGCGCACAGGGGCCGGGTGAGATGACGATGCCGTCGGGCTTCTTGCCGATCACGTCATCCGGGCGTAGCGCATCGTTGCGCACCACCTCGACCGTTGCACCGAGCGCACTGAAATAATGCACCAGATTGTAGGTGAAGCTGTCGTAGTTATCGATGAGGAGTACGGTCTTTGCCATTGGGTGCCATCGTTGCGCAATGGCAGGGCTTCTAGCACTACTTGTTAGCGATTTCCAATGGTTCCGCGTCTTTTTTCGGCTCCACTGTGGCCGTAATCACCTGCGGGTGCGGGATGCAGGCATTATCGAATTTGGCGTGGGCCATGCCTTTAAGGTAGGCGCGGCGTAATTTGCCTGCTTCCACGGCCTGCGCCACCTTCTTCTCGTGGCTGTTGGCGCCCGTCAGGCGGCGAACGATGCTACGCAGGGGAATGACGTCGGTCTGGCTGCGGATCAGGCCCACGAATGCATCGGAAAGCATGTTGCCGCCGTCTTCCATCATTTGGTCCTGCGCCGAGAGGGCGGCTTGCTTCTTCTTGGCCTCGTCATAGTCCGGCCCCAGGATAAGCGTCAGGTCGGCCAGTTCGGTCTTCACGCCGTCGCAGGTGATCGTGGCGGGCGTTGCATAGGGGTTATCCGACAGCATTTTCAGGATGTCGGGAATTTTGCGCTTGCGCAGGCCGATATCCTCCAGCGGCGTCAAAGCGGCAGAAAAGGCAGCGGCTTTAGTACCTTGCGCGTTCACATCGAGCGGTTTTTCAGTGAGAGAGGCGGTGCCGGACGGCATGGAGAAGGTAGAGCAGGCAAACAAGAAGGGAGTCGCGAGAATCAGAAGGGTGATCTGTCTCGCTTTGAACTGCCTTGTCTGAATGATGCCGATCATATTTTTTACTTACGCCGAATATAACAGAAAAATGGCGTAGAACCTAAGCAATTCAGCTGTGCAATGCAGCGTGCATTCAGCCGAAAATGCTATAAAATATTGGTCGTAGATAGAGAAAATTTTAGGCGAATTTGTTCGCTTCTTCTGCCGCCCGCATGATCGCTTTTGCTTTATTGACGGATTCTTCGAATTCGCCCTCGGCGCTGCTATCGGCGACGATGCCGCCACCCGCTTGCGCGTAGATCTTTCCGTCCTTCACTAAGGCTGTGCGCAGCGTGATGCATGTATCCATCGAACCATTCGCTGAGAAGTAGCCGACGCAGCCTGCGTAGAAGCTGCGGCGTTCGGGTTCCAACTCGTCGATAATTTCCATCGCACGAATTTTCGGCGCGCCGCTCACGGTACCAGCGGGGAAGCCTGCAGTCAGCGCATCGACGGCATCGAACTTCGCATCGATCTTGGCTTCGACGTTGCTGACGATATGCATGACGTGGCTGTAGCGTTCGATATTCATTTGCGACGTGACGCGCACATCGCCTGCCTGCGCCACACGGCCCACATCGTTGCGGCCAAGGTCGAGCAGCATCAGATGTTCCGCGAGTTCTTTCGGATCAGCAAGCAGCTCGGTCGCAAGCGCTGCGTCTTCCTCACGCGTTTTGCCGCGCTTGCGCGTGCCTGCGATGGGGCGCACGGTAACGGTGCCATCGCGCAGACGCACCAGAATTTCGGGCGATGAACCCACCAGCGCATAGCTGCCGAAGTTCAGGCAGAACAGGAACGGGCTGGGATTCATGTGGCGTAACGCGCGATACAGCGCGATGGGCGGCAGTTCAAAATCTGCTGTGAAGCGCTGGCTCAGTACCACTTGGAAGATATCACCGGCCTTGATGTATTCTTTCGCCTTGTCGACCATGCCGCCGAAAGCATCGGTGGTAAGGTTCGATGTGAATTCGCGTTTCTTGGCGTCCACATCCTTGCTGTGGTGGCGCTGATCCAGCGGGCCCTGCAATTGCTTGGCGATCTTCTCGATGCGCTTCTTTGCGGCGTCATACGTTTTCTCGGCATCGGTCGAGGTATCCCATACCGGCACCACGATATAGACCACGCCATCGACCGCATCGAAAATAAGCTGTGCGCGCGGGCGAATGAAACATGCGTCGGGAATGCCAATGGCATCGGGCTTGGTATCGGGCAAGCGCTCCATGAGCTTCACCATGTCGTAGCCCATGTAGCCGATGAGGCCGGCAGCCATGGGAGGCACGTTGGCAGGCAGGTCCATGCGATGATCGCGCACGAGCTTCTTCAGGGTGCCAAGCGCATCGTCCCAGCTGGGCTCGAACGAATCATTGTCGAACGGCGGGGTGTAGGAAATTTCCGAGCGGCCCTGGCCCACACGCCACATCATGTCGGGGGCGAGGCCCAGGATGGAATAACGCCCACGCGTTTCGCCGCCTTCGACCGATTCGAGCAGGAAGCTGACTTCATCGCCTTCAAGCAATTTCAACAGGGCCGAAACAGGCGTATCGAGATCGCAGATACGTTTGGTCCACACCACTTGCTTCGTACCCGCCTTGTGCGCGGTGACGAAATCACTCTTAGCGGGGAAAAGCGTTACGCTCATGCGCCGTCGCCATTCTGTGCGTTGATCTGCTGCATCATGCTTTCGTTCACCTGCACGGGATATTGCTGGATGAGTTTGCCGTAATAGGTGCCGAGCAATTCCTTCTGCAGTTGTGGGCCCATGGCTTCACGTGCTTTGGCGTCGATGGCTTCCGGCGCGGCTTTGTCGAAGTGCGAGGCGGTGACCAGCGCTAGCTCGGCGCCGTTCTCTTGTACCAGCGGACCAGCAACATCGCCCACTTCACGCTCGAAGATGGCTTCGTTCAGGGCAGCGGGCACGGCTTTGCTGTTGTACTGCAGGTTGGTAACGCTGCGGCCTGTGGCGCCGAATTCAGCAGCGACCTTTTGCCAGTCCTTGGTGTCTTTCAGGGCAGCGGCCAGTTTGTGGGCCTTTTCCTTGAGGGCTTTGGTCTGCGCACGTGCTTGCGCACGCTTGGCAACGTCGGCTTTTACCTCATCGTAAGGCTTGGCGTCGGTGGGAGCGATGGATTGCACGCTGACCATGAAGTATGCGCCATCGGGCGTGGTGGCGATCTCAGATGTCTCGCCTTCCAGCATGCCAAAACCTTTTTGCGCAACGCTCAGCGTCAGGCCGTCTTTGCTTTTGGCGATATCCTCGGCGCTAACGTCGCGCAGCACGCGCGACTGGGCCGAAAGGCCGGCAGCGGCGATGGCTTCGCCCATGCTGTTACCCGCAGCGAGTGCATCTTCAATAGCAACGGTGATGTTATCGGTCACGCTTTCCTGTGCTTCAGCCAGCAGCTCGGCACGCGCTTTCTTCTCGTCGTCTTTATAGAGATCAGGGTCGCTTGCCACGCGGTCGGCCACGGCTTCGGGCGTGACATCTTTCTCGGCACGGGCGACGACATCTTTCGCGCTGAAGGTCACGTATTCCAGCGTGCGGCGCTCGGGGTTCATGTACAGCACGCTCTTGTTGGCATCGTAATAGCTTTTGAGGCCTTCAGCATCCACCGCATCCACTTTCACGGTCGAAGCGGGAATGGTGAACAGCACCGCGTCGCGTTTCTCGTTCTGCACGGAAGCATAAAGCTGCGCCACGGCGGCGGGGGGCGTGAGGCCATCGGTGCTAAGGCTGGCGCTGAATACTTGCGCACGCAGGTCCGTACCGAGCTCATCGAGGAAGCCAGCTTCATTGGTTTGCTTGTTCTGCAGCAGCAGTTCGAATTTCGAGGGGTCGAACACGCCTTGCTCGTTCTTGAGCGCAGGCGCGGCGCGCAGATGCTTGATGAGCAGCGGGCGGTTCACTTCAAGCCCCGCTTGCTCCATGCGCTGTTTCACGATCTTCTCTTCGACCAGGCGTTCGAGCACCTGCTTCTGCAGTGCTTCCTGCGGCACGTTGCTCATGCCCATCTCTTGCAGCATGCGACCGGTGTTGCTGAGCGCGCGCGTGTATTCAGGGTAGGTCACCACTTCATCGCCCACTTTTACCAAGTGGCCGTTATTGCCCGAGCGCACGATATCGCCCACGCCCCACACCGCGAAGCTGAGAACGAGGAGCATCATGAGTGCTTTCATGAAGATGCTGGAAGCGGTGGTGCGCATGGAGGCGAGCATAGGAATTTCCTTCGAGGTGAGGCGAGGGGCTGTTATACGCGCGGGATACGTGATGTCAAAGGGTTGACGGGCAGGCTGTGGGCTGTCATAGAAACGGTCCATGCATGCCAACCGAAGATGGCTCGTAGCCAACTGGAAAATGCACGGAACCCGTGCCCGCGCCACCGACTTTGCAATACAGGTCAACGACGCGCTGGCCCAAGCCCCTGAATCGCTCACCACCGTCTTCTGCCCGCCCTTTACCTATATCGAGGCGGCAAGCAATGCCTTGCCCGCGAATGCGCGCCTTAAAATTGGCGGCCAAAACTGCGCGAAAGACCCGCAAGGTGCGTTCACCAGCGGCATCAGCGCGCCTATGCTGAAAGATTGCGGCGCAGGCTATGTCATCCTCGGCCATTCCGAACGCCGCCTGTTCATGTTCGAGACCGACGACCAGGTGGAAGCCAAAGCCGAGACCGCCATTGCCGCAGGCCTCACCCCCATCGTCTGCGTCGGCGAAACGTTGGAAGAATACGAAGCGGGCAAGACCGCCGATGTGCTCAAATGCCAGTGCAGCGCCATCGCCAAATTAAAGCCCGGCAGCTATCTGGTCGCCTATGAACCCGTCTGGGCCATCGGCTCGGGCAAGACCCCCACGCTGGCGGAGATCGAAGCCGCGCACGCACAGGTGAAATCCGTGCTTGGCAGCACTACATCGGTCCTGTATGGAGGCTCCGTCAAACCAACCAATATTCGCGAAATCCTTGAAGGCATTGGTGTTTCTGGCGCGCTCATCGGCGGCGCCAGCCTCGAGCCTGAAGGTATGCGTGCATTAATAAAAGAAGCGAGTTAGTAGACCATGGAACATATCCTTTTAGTCATTCACGTGATCATCGCGACCGCCCTTATCGGCGTGGTTCTCATCCAACGTTCCGATTCCGACGGTTTCGGTCTCGGCTCCGGCTCGGGCGGCAACTTCATGACCGGCCGTGCGACCGCGAACTTAATGACCCGTGCGACCGCCATTCTCGCTACGCTGTTCATCATCAACTCGCTGGCGTTGGGCATCATTGCCTCGCGCGGTGGCGACGATTCGATCGTCAGCAGCATCGTGGCTGAAGAAGACGCGACCCCCAGCGTGCCGCTGGCTGTTGAGAAAAGCGACGAGACCGGTGCCGTAGCCCCCGCCGTGAACCGCGACGCGGCGATGGACACCAAGAAAGCCGCTAAGAACGCTTCCGACAAGAAAGCTGCCGAAAAAGCGCCTGCTGTAGAAGCAGATGCTCCCGCAGTGCCCACGGCTGACTAATTTTAAGTAACGAACGATCAACGACGAAAGGAAGACGCGCGCATGCCCGCTAAGTTTATATTTATTACGGGTGGTGTGGTGTCTTCACTTGGCAAAGGCCTCAGCGCCGCGTCGCTGGCGGCATTGCTACAAGGCCGTGGCTTCAAGGTGCGCCTGCGCAAGCTCGATCCGTATTTAAACGTTGACCCCGGCACCATGAACCCGACCCAGCACGGCGAAGTGTTCGTGACCGAAGACGGCGCTGAGACCGACCTTGATCTGGGTCACTACGAGCGCTTCACGGGTGTGGACGCTATTAAATCCGACAACATCACCGCAGGCCGTATCTACAGCACGCTGCTCGCCAAAGAGCGCAAGGGTGAATATCTCGGCGGTACCGTGCAGGTCATCCCGCA
>JBEIOT010000166.1:0-4468 GCA_040377415.1 Azospirillum sp.
CCATCGGCGAAAGCATGATCAAGAAAGAGATCACGCCGGGGCTTGCTGGCAGCTTCTTGTCGGGCCGTTTCGCCCGTGGGCACGAAGACCTCAACGAAGCCGCAAAATACCTGTACCAGACCCTGCAACGCGACCCCGATAACAAGGCGCTGATGCATGAGACCATGCGTATCAGCATGCTGGCAGGCAACACGCCGCAGGCTATTACGCTAGCGAAGAAAATGGCCGACGAGGCCGATGAGGACCCGCTTATCGCGACCATCCTGATGCTCGATCAGGTGAACCAGGGTAACTATAAAAAAGCCGAAGATTACATCGTGAAAACCGCCAATGTGGGGCTTTATGGTGTGGTGAAACCTGTGCTGCGCGAATGGCTGAAGATCGGTAGTGGCGAACGCGTTGGCAGTGCCGACCTGCAGAAAGCCATCGATAAGTCAGGCTTCTTTGCGCCGTTCATCACGTACCATCAGGCATTGATGAATGACGTGCTGGGCAACGACCAATTGGCGCGCGAAAGCTACATCAAAGCCAGCGCCGATCCGGCGATCACGCCCTATCGCGTCGTCGAGGCACTCTCGAATTTTTACCAGCGCCACGGCCAGTGGAAAGAGGCGCAAGGGGTGTTCGACCAATACCAGACCGCCAATCCTGATTCGACGCTGATACCCGATCGCATCATCCGCCGCGCTGGCGAGATCGAGCCGTTGGTCGGCAGTGCCAGCGAAGGTCTGGGTGAATTATTCTTCACCACCGCCAGCATCCTATTCGGCGAAGAATCCAGTCAGGAAACCTTCCTTTATCTGCGCATCGCCACCGCTTTGCGGCCTAATTTGCCGCCCGCGCAGCTCATGCTGGCGAATCTGTACGAGCAAATGCAGAATTATCCGCAAGCCATTGCCACCTATGATGGCATTGCGCCTGGTACGGTATTCTATCGTCGGGGCCAGATCCGCAAGGCACTGAACTACGAAGCGATGGGAAAGAAGAAGCTCGCCATCAAGCTGCTGCAGCGCGTAGCCGATGTGAACCCGAAGGATAACAGTGCGCTCATCACCATGGGCGATATGCTGCGCGAGCAAGAGCAGTTCGAAGAAGCCGCGGGCGCTTACACGGATGCTATCGCCCGCGCCGAGCCGTTGAAAGCCACCGACTGGCCGTTGCTGTATGCGCGCGGCATCAGCTTCGAGCGTGATGGCGAGTGGGGCAAGGCCGAAGATGATTTCGAACGTGCACTGCGCCTTGAGCCCAACCAGCCCGACGTGTTGAACTACCTGGCCTATAGCTGGCTGGTGGCGAATGAGAATATCGGCAAAGCCCGCGAGTATCTGGAGATCGCCGCATCCGCCCGTCCGGAGGATGCCCATATCATCGACAGCCTCGGCTGGGCGCATTACCTGTCGGGCGATTACGTGCAGGCGGTGGCTCATCTGGAAAAAGCGGCGGACCTGATGCCGGATGATCCGACCGTGAATGAACATCTTGGCGATGCGTACTGGCGCGTAGGGCGCACCAACGAAGCCAAGTTCCAATGGCAACGTGCCCTCAACTTCAAGCCCGAAGAAGCGGCAGCGGAGATCATTCGCGGTAAGCTGGAGCATGGGCTCAGCCCGTTCATGGAGCAGCAAAGCAGCGCGGCGCTGGGCGCACAGGCTGCCGTTGCTGTGCAGTAATGCTCGTTAAGGCCGCACCGGCTAAACTTAATCTCACGTTGCATATCACCGGCAAACGCGCCGATGGGTATCACGAGCTTGAATCACTGATAGCATTCACCGATCTGCATGATGTGCTGCGCGTGCGTGCGGCAGATGCCCTGACCCTTCAGGTAGAGGGCGCCTTCGCGGGTGC
Organism: Azospirillum sp.; assembly: GCA_040377415.1. Classification (GTDB taxonomy): domain Bacteria; phylum Pseudomonadota; class Alphaproteobacteria; order Rickettsiales; family UBA3002; genus QFOX01. The sequence continues at coordinate 1,846 of JBEIOT010000166.1, forward strand.
TAGTGGCGATGCCGACAATAACCTTGTGATGAAAGCGGCGCGTGCGCTGCAAATTGCCACGGGCTGCACGCGTGGTGCCGCAATGACGCTTAGTAAACAGATCCCCGTCGGAGCAGGCCTGGGTGGCGGCAGCTCTGATGCAGCGGCGGCGCTAGTATTGCTCAGCCAGCTTTGGCAGGTCGAGGCTGATCTGCATGGCATTGCCGCCACAATTGGGGCTGATGTGCCAATGTTTCTGCATGCGCCGCAGCCGCTTGTGGCGCGGGGTGTGGGAGATGTCATCGAACCACTCAGTAAGCCATTGCCCCCGCTTTGGGCGGTGCTGGTCTATCCGCATACGCCCCTGGCGACGGTCGCGGTGTACCAGGCCTATCAGCATGAAGCGCGCACGCCCGTTGCGGCAGAGTTCGATGCATTGGCGCAGTCGCGTAACGACCTGCAGCGTCCGGCTATCGCATTGCAGCCGCAGGTGGCGGAAGTATTGCTCGCATTGGAAACCGTATCACCTAAGCCGTTACTTGCGCGCATGACCGGCAGCGGCGCCTGCTGCTTTGCGTTGTACCGATATGAGCTCGACGCAAAACGCAGCGCGGATGCGCTGGCGACGCGTTACACCCAATGGTGGATCAAAACGACTGCTATTGCTTAAACTTTGCCTTGATCTCGTCGGCGCCCATGGCGTGGGGAACTAGCTCGTCGCCCACGATCAGGGTCGGCGTGCCTTGTAAGTTCAGCTTCTGGCCCAGTGCACGTTCCGTTGCCAAGATCTCCGCAACTTTCGGGCTTGCGGCTTCTTCCTTGAGCTTGGCGGTGTCGATGCCGACTTCGCTGGCGTATTGCAGCGCAGTGGCTTCATCGGTGCGACCTTTGTTGCTCATCATCTTGGTGTGCCAGTCGAAGTATTTTTCCGGCGCGAGGCGATGCACCGCAAGGCCGATCTTCGAGTTGGTCTCTGACTGTGCGCCGAAGATGGGGTATTCCTTGAAGATGATCTTCACGTCGCTGTCGGACTTGTGCAGGGCCGAGAGTTGCTCGAACTGCATTTTGCATGCCGGGCAGTTGTAATCGAAGAATTCAACGACGGTCTTCGTGCTGTCGGCTTTGCCAACGAACGGTGAATCCGTGGTGTCGTGGACGGCTTTGTTCACTTGCGGATCTTTCAAGGCAGCGCTGGCGCCGGCTTGTTTTTCTTCCTGTTGTTTGGCCTGCCATGCATTAAGCGAGTCGATGATCGCTTGCGGCTCTTCCTTGATGACTTGCAGCACTTGCGCGCGCACGTCGCCGGTCGCGGCGCCATCGGTGGTGGCGGCGACAACGCTGCCGCCCAGTGCGGTGCCAACGAGCAGGCCGATAATTCCTTGAGCGTATTTCATAGTAACCCCTGTGGACGGATGAATGCATTAGGATTGATACAATACCAAAAGTCGCGCCAGCGAAAAACGCGTAAATCAGAACAGATTGTTCTCTTTCTTCTTCTGAAGTTGCGCCTCGGCGTCGCGTTGCAGGTCGGAAAGCAACAGAAGCAGTGAGGGATCGTTCTTTGCCTGGCCTTTGGCGCGGGCCACGTGTTGCAGCACCGTGCGATAATCGCCCGCCAGCCCGGCTTCTTCGGCCAGTGCCATGTAGGACAGGCCAAGCTTGCCCTGTTTGCCATAGGCAATGGCCAGCTGCCGCCATGTGTTGCTGTAGCTGTCGTCGATCTCGCGCGATTGTTCAAGCAGGGCCACCGCACGTTGCAGATCCTGCCCCTTATCGCGGGCGATAAGGGTGCGCGCATGGTCGGTCAGCATGAGCGCATTGCCTGGTTTCAGCGTGTTGGCGCGGGCATAGGCTTTTTCCGCTTCGTCGAGCTTACCGTTCTCGAACATGATCTGGCCTTTCGTGTCGTAGAAGAACGGGTCATTTGGCCGTTCTTTAATGAGGCCGTCGATACCCGCGAGCGCCGGCTCCAGCTGGCTGCGCTTGAATTCGGCGATGGCGCGGGCGTAACGCGCGGCGAGGCTTTTGTCCGTCTCGGGATAGAGCGACAATGTGCGGCTATAGGGCTCGGTGAAGGCGGCGAGCTTGGCGACCATGCGGTCCTGCCGCTCCTGGAAGCCCGTTGGTACCTGATCTTTCGGAATGGTCGATTCGTTGATGTGGTTGCGCATGGTCGAGATGCGCTCACTGGTCAGCGGGTGGTCGCGGGCGAATAGATTCTGCGCGCGCATGCCCATTTCCTGGCGACGCAGGGTTTCGAACGTCGCTAGCATGCCGGTCGCAGATATATCGTTCTCATCAAGGTAGGTCAGTGCGGCTTGGTCGGCCGAGGCCTCGTTCACGCGGATCTCACCGGCCATTTTGCCTGCGGCCATGGTCTGGCTGCCGAGGATGACGCTGGCGCCTGCGCTACCCGCGCCACCGGCGATGGCTGCTGCACCCAGCAGCGAGCCAATGATGCCACCCAGCATAGCGCGGGTGGATTTTTCCGACAGTTGCGACAGATGCGCGCCTGCGATATGGCCCGTCTCGTGCGCGATAACGCCGATAAGCTCGCCCGGTTTTTTGGTGACGCGGATGAGGCCAGTATGGATGAAGATGTTGAGCCCGCCCGCAACGAACGCGTTGATGCGCGGATCGCCGA
>JBEIOT010000150.1:0-5210 GCA_040377415.1 Azospirillum sp.
ATGGAAGGCCACCGCGTCGGCCATCTGGCGTTGGGGACGGCCTTCGCCGAGAACGGCCCACGGCACGCGCCGCGGGTGCACGCCGTGAAAGCGCAATTGCCCGCGATGGACGATGTGGCCGTAAGCGCGCTCGCCAATGATTGGCTGGAAGCACGCCGCGATCTCGCGCACGCAACCGCCGAAGAATTGCGCGAAGGCGGCAGCGTCTACGATCAGGTCGTCAACCGCTCCGACTCCACCCGCATCGCCGCCACACAAGCACAGGCCGATGCCGTACACCGCCGCGCACCGCTGGCGCTGGGAGCAGCCGCATTGATGGGCAGCACCGCACTCTCACCCGCCGAATTCGAGCGCCGCAAAACCCCCGAGCAGCGCGCGCAAGACGTTGCCTACACCATCAATCACGCGCTCTCATGCGGCATCACCGATTCGTTCATCCAGATTCCCGTGTCGGAATGGGTGGCGCAGCAAGGCCAGAAAGAAGGCACGTTCACGAACATCTTCCGGTTTGTGGACCGCTTCTTTGAAAAGCACGACCACGATCACTCGGGCCATGATTGTGCGCACCATTCGCACGAGGATCACCACCACGCCAAACCCAAACCCACGCCCAAGCCGCATGTTCATGAAAATGGACTGATGCATTGGCTCAAAGGCGAAGTTGTCGGTGATGTTGGTGCTGTGCCACTGACCATTATGGTGCAGCGTAACTTCCCTGGCTTCATGCACGGCCTGCGCACGATGCTCGAGCCCATCGCGGGCTGGGCATTCCGCGGCGGTGCCCAGCGCGACGCGCGCCATTGGGCCAAGCATAACAACTTCGCCGCCGATGGCCCCGAGGCCAAAGCCAAAGAACAATCGCTCTATGAGCACGAGATCAGCCACCTGCCACAGGCGGTGGTGTGGAACGTGTTCTCGATCCCCATCAACCTGTTCACGCAGAAAAAGATTCTGAGAAGCTCGTATACCTGGGGTGAACTGATCGTTGGCAAAACCTTCGGCTCGCTATTCAGCAACGGGGTGCTTCTTGGCGCGCGTGCCGTCGCTCCCGAATCCATGCATAAATGGGATACGGTGAATAGCGATTACGTCATCAAGCCCACCGGCCGTGTCGTGGGCAGTATTCTGGGGGTCGATAAAAAGACCATGGACGATGCCGCCGATAAGCACACCCAACTGACCCAAAGCAGCTGGCAAGGCCGACTGGCCGCTACCCCGCTGGAAGCCGAGCGAAACATTTGACCGCGGCCATTGGCTGCATTAAGCCTTCGGGCATGAAACGCACCGCCACCGTAGAACGCAGCACCCACGAAACCTCGATCAAGGTCACCGTCGACCTCGACGGCACCGGCACATATAAAGTGTCGACCGGCATCGGCTTCCTGGATCACATGCTCGAGCAGCTCAGCAAACACAGCTTGATGGACCTGACGGTCGAAGCCAAGGGCGACCTGCATATCGATGGCCACCACACGACGGAAGATTCCGGCCTCGCCATCGGCAGCGCCGTGGCGCAAGCACTCGGCGAGCGCAAAGGCATTACCCGTTTTGGTAGCGCGCTGTCGCCGATGGACGAAACGCTGACGCGCGTTGCTCTCGACCTGAGCGGTCGTCCGTATTTCGTGTGGAACGTGAACTTCACCAAGCCCAAGCTTGGCGAGATGGATACCGAACTGTTCCGCGAATGGTTCCAGGCCTTCGCGCAGACCAGCGGCATGACGTTGCACATCGAGAATCTCTACGGCGTGAACAACCACCACATCGTCGAATCCTGCTTCAAAGGCTTGGCGCGCTCCTTGCGCGAAGCCATCACCATCGACCCGCGCAAAGCCGGGGCCGTGCCCTCGACCAAGGGCGTGTTGACGAGCAACTAATATGTTTGCGAGCAAGGGCGATATCTACACCGTCCACGAGAACAGCGCGCTGGCCGAGCCCAGTGAGCGCATCGCACTTGTGCGCGAAGGCTATGCGTTCTGGGCATTCGTATTCCACCTTGCATGGTTGCTTTACCATCGCTGCTGGCGCATGGCGGCGCTTTACGCCGTACTGCTCATCGCCATCGTGCGCGCCGGTGAACTGACGGGCCTGAACACGCTGAGCTTATTCGTGCTGCAACTCGGCCTGCAATTCTGGCTTGGCGGCATCGCCAATGATTGTCGCCGCGCCGCACTGCGCCGCAGTGGGTTCGATGAGATCGCCGTCGTCTGCGCCGAAAGCGAACTGCTCGCCGAACGCCGCTATTTCGACCGCCATCACCGGACGGCATAAGTCATGAAAATTGCTATCATTGATTGCGGTGCAGGCAACCTGCACTCCGTCCGCAAAGCATTCGCTCGCGTGATGCCAAGCGATGCCGAACTAAATATCGTGACCGACGCAAAAGAGATCGCCGATGCAACGCACATCGTGCTTCCCGGCGTTGGCGCGTTCGCCGATTGCATGAATGGTTTGAACGCATTGCCCGGCATGCGCGACGCGCTGGAACAATACGTCATCTATGGCGAGACGCCGTTCTTCGGTATTTGCGTGGGCATGCAAATGCTGTTTCAGCGCAGCCACGAGCACGGCACCACCGAAGGTCTCGGCTGGTTCAAAGGCGAGGTGGATCGCATCCATCCCGCCGATGCAAGTTTGCGCATTCCGCACATGGGCTGGAACCAGCTGCAATTGCTGCAAAAGCACCCCGTGCTAAAAAGCGTTTCCAGCGGCGATTACGCCTATTTCGTGCATTCCTTCGCCGTGCGCGGTATGATGGAGGAAGAATTGCTCGCCAGCGTTGACTATGGCGGGCAAATCGTGGCACTTGTCGGCCGCAACAACATCGTCGCCAGCCAGTTCCACCCGGAAAAAAGCCAACGCGCCGGACTCGCGATGATCGAGAACTTTTTGACATAAGGGGGCTTGAAATGGCGCAGCCAGAAGCCAAACCGGAACATAAACTAAGTGTCACGCAAGTGACCGAGCTGAAATCCTCGGAACTCAGCGAACTGTGCCAGGCCACGACCGACGCCATCCGCGACGGCATCGGCTTCAACTGGATGGCGCCGCCGATGACCGAAACGCTCGAGAGCTACTGGAAAGGCGTACTGATGGTACCATCGCGCTCGCTGTTCATCGGCAAGCTCGATAACGTCGTTGCCGCTTCCATCCAGCTCGTGCGCCCCAGCAAATCAAAAGAGACTTCCGCGTTCGCCGCGACCATCGAAGCGCACTTCGTCGCCCCATGGGCGCGCGGCCACGGCCTCGCTAAAACGCTGCTCGATGCAGCAGAACGCCAGGCGGCAAAAGACGGTTTCTCCGTCATCAACCTGTCGGTGCGTGAAACGCAAGAGCGCGCGCTCAGCGTCTATCGCGACCATGGTTATGTCGAATGGGGCACGATGCCGTATTACGAGTATGTCAACGCGGGCATGGTGTCGGGCCACCATTTCTACAAAAAGCTCGAGCCCATTTCGAACCTGATTTAATATGCAGCTTTACCCCGCCATCGATCTGAAAGACGGCCAGTGCGTGCGCCTGCTCAAAGGCGACATGAACAAGGCGACTGTCTACAATCCCGACCCCGCTGCGCAAGCCGCCGCGTTTGAAGCGATGGGCTTTCAATATTTGCATGTGGTCGACTTGAACGGTGCTGTCAGTGGCGACCTCGTCAATAAGCCGGCAGTCGAATCGATCCTGAAGCAAGTCAAAGTCCCGGTGCAGTTGGGTGGTGGCATCCGCACCATGGAAGGCATCAGCAGCTGGCTTGAAGCAGGCATCAGCCGCGTCATCCTCGGCACCATCGCCGTGAAATATCCGGGCTTGGTGAAAGAAGCCGCTGCAGCATTTCCCGGTCGCATCGCGGTGGGCATCGATGCCAAAGGCGGCATGGTCGCTACCCACGGTTGGGTCGAGACCTCGAGCGTGCGCGCGGTCGATCTGGCGAAACAATACGAGGACGCGGGCGTTGCTGCCATCATCTACACCGACATCGCGCGTGACGGTACACTCGGCGGGCCCAACATCGACGAGACAGCGACGCTGGCCAAAGCCATCTCCATTCCCGTGATCCTCAGCGGCGGCATGAGTTCGCTGCGCGACATCGCCGCCGTGAACGCACAAAAAGATTCCGGCATCGAAGGCATCATTCTCGGCCGTGCGCTGTACGAAAAAACCATCGACCCCAAAGCCGCTTTGCAGCTGGTGGGGGCAGCGTGAGCTTCCCCGTTCGCATCATTCCCTGCCTTGATGTGAAAGACGGCCGCGTGGTGAAGGGCGTCAACTTCGTGCAGCTGCGCGATGCGGGCGACCCGGTCGAACAAGCAAAACTCTACGACGCGCAAGGTGCCGACGAACTCTGCTTCCTCGATATCACCGCGACATCCGACAATCGCGGCTTGCTGCTCGACATGGTCGAGCAAGTGGCCAGCCATTGCTTCATGCCCTTCACCGTGGGCGGTGGCGTGCGCGAGCTCAGCGACATTCGCAGCCTGCTGCTCGCCGGTGCCGACAAAGTGGGTATCAATTCTGCCGCCGTAAAGCGCCCTGACTTCGTGCGCGAAGCTGCCGAGAAATTCGGCAGCCAATGCATCACCGTCGCTATCGATGCCAAACAAACCGGCGACGGCAAATGGGAGATCTTCACCCATGGCGGCCGCAACGCCACGGGGCTGGATGCCGTGGAGTGGGCGGTGCATATGCAATCGCTCGGTGCGGGTGAGTTGCTTGTCACCTCCATGGATCGCGACGGTGCCAAGAATGGCTACGACACCGCCTTGCTACGCGCTGTCGGTGCAAAGACCACCGTGCCCGTCATTGCTTCCGGCGGCGTCGGCAAGCTGGAAGATTTTGTTGAAGGCGCACGCGCCGGTGCAACGGGCCTGCTGGCCGCCAGCGTATTCCACTTTGCCGAGCTGACCATTCCACAGGTCAAAGAATATTTGAACACGCACGGGATTGCCGCTAGAACTGCTGCATGAGCATGTTCAAACAATTAGAGAAACTCGCTGGCGTCATCGCAGAACGCGCGCAAAGCGCCGACCCCGAGAGCAGCTACGTCGCCAAGCTGATGAGTAAAGGCCCGCTGCGCGCGGGTAAAAAAGTTGGCGAAGAAGCGGTCGAAGTCGCCATCGCTGTTGCAAGTGATGTGCAAAAGGATGTGGTCGCGGAAAGTGCTGACCTGCTGTTCCACCTGCTGGTGCTGTGGCAGTCATGCGGTATTACGCCCGAAC
>JBEIOT010000007.1:0-18390 GCA_040377415.1 Azospirillum sp.
GCCGCTGACGGTGGGCGGCGGCGTGTCGATGACGTAGCTTTCGGCGCGGGTGGCCTTGCTATCCCACGCATAGGTGCGCGCGGTCAGCCAGTGGTCCTGCCATTTTTTCTCGATGGTGGCGGTGTCATAAGCGCTCGGCAGCGCGGTCATTTTATGTGTGTATGTCATAGGCGCGCGGTTATACGGTGCCGCACGCCGAGCGCCAAGAATTAATTCACCATGCGCGTGCCGGAATGGGAAGCTTGCTTGCCGGGCGTGGCCTCTTCCAAAGGTTCCAAGTCGATCGTCAGGCGCTTTAAACTCGGCATAATGCTGAAGGCGGTGGATCCGTCTTTCGTGGGCTGCGAGGGGTTGGCGCCAAATTGTAATAACAGGCGGGCGAGGGTGGTGTTCTTCTCCAATGCGGCGATGATGAGTGGGCTTACATGGGTGTCGGGCGTGATGACGTTGGCGTTGGCGCCATGTTGCAGCAGCAGGTGAGCAAGCGGCGCCATGTCGTTGATGATGCAGTAATGCAGGGCGGTGATCCCCTCGTGGTCCAGCGCATCGGGAGGCACGGCTTTGCGCAGCATGCATTCAGCCAACCGCAGGGCGCGGTGGATGCCTGCGGGGTCTTCGGGCATGTCCATCGCCAGCGCATGCAGGGGCGTGCGGCTGTAATGGTCGGTCACGCCGCAATGGCCAGCAGCTTCGCACAGTTCATCGGCGATATCCCAGTGGTGGCGCTTAAGGGCGCAATGCAGGGGTGTGCCACGTGGGAGTCCACATAAAAAGGTCGGGGCCGCACCACGGCTTAATAGCCAGGGTACGAGTGTGGTGCGGCCCAGACGAGTGGCCTCCATCAACGCGGTGGTATGACGAAGGGGGTGTGGCACATCCACGGGTAATCCATGGGTGTAGAGATCTTCCATTAGGCTGAGGTCGTCGGCGACGATGGCGGAGAACCAGGCATAGACCCGCGTGAGGGCGGGTGCCGGCTGGGAAAGAACTTGTTCGCGCGTTTTAGGCATCCGTTGCAACCTCGGCGGGCATCGTGAACAATTACAGCAACCTGCATGATGTGTTATTCGGTTAATTGCAACCATAAATTTCAATTACCATTATTATAGCGCAACCTTGGGTTGCTATCGTGTCATTTGGGGATAGGGGTTGCGTTGGCGTCGGTTGGCCGTTAAGTGCTTGTTCGTGCGCGGATGTGGCGAAATTGGCAGACGCACCAGATTTAGGTTCTGGCGCCGCAAGGCGTGCTGGTTCAAGTCCAGTCATCCGCACCACGATTTAAAAGGCTCCCTATGCGTATTATCCATGTTTACGGCGCTTCTAATTCGGGAAAAAGCAACTCGATTAGAACATACATGAAAAATCAGGGAGTTCGCTTTCCCTTGAAAGGTGATTTTCAAATTATTTTGCCCATTATCAAAGGACGCAAACAATTCATCGTTGGCATTGCCAGCGGAGGTGACGATGCTGCCGTGGTGAATGCAAATTTCAATTTCTTTTACCCACGGCAATGCGATGTCATTGTCTGTGCATCAAAAACCTGGGGCGTTTCTGAAACAGAAACCCAAAAATGGGTAAAGCAACTCCAGCAGCAACAAATTGTAGCGCATCAGCCATTTTCTTATATTCCTATACGCACTCGCTCCGTACCCAGAAACCAGTGGCCCGCCGAATGGGCGCGCGTCGCAGCATTGATCGATCAGAATATCCTCTAACAATTGGAGTCTAGCCCATGCGCACCAAAAACATTCTCGAAGCGGCTGATGCGGCGCTGATCATCGAAGCTTGCAAGGCCGAGGCTTTAGCGCAGAAATGGAACGTGAGCATCGCGGTGGTGGATGAGGGCGGTTTCCTGCTGCATCTGGAGCGCATGGATGGCGCACCGTTGCCGAGCCCGGAAATCGCGACCCTGAAAGCGAAAACGGCGGCTATCGCCAAAGCACCGACAAAAGTGCTGGAAGACATCGTGAAAGATCGCCCGGCGACGGGATTGATGCCCGGCCGCTTGCCTGTGCAAGGCGGCGTGCCACTGATGAAGGAAGGTCAGTGCATCGGTGGTATCGGTGTTTCCGGCGTGAAGTCGCCGGAAGATGAGGTCGTGGCGCTGGCAGGGCAGAAGGCACTGCTGGGCGCATAATCCATGAGCTTGCCCAACGAGCTTCAGGTTGCTTTGGGGTTGATGCAATCGCAACGGCTCGATGAAGCGCGTAAAGTGCTCAAGCAATTTACTAAACGTCATGCCAAACATGCCGATGGCTGGTTCATGTTGGGGCAGCTGGAGCGCGCGCTGCAGCATTGGTCGGAAGCAATTGATGCCTTGCAGAAAGCGATAACATTGCAGCCGCAAACGCTAGCGGTGCGCGAGTTTCTCGCAATGACGCGGTTGTTCAGCAACGATGGAAGACAGGCGATCCTGGCTATTGAAGAATTCGCAGTGTTGCTGGCTGCGGCAGCGGATTCACCACAGGCCCCTGTATTTGCGGCTAACCTGCTAACGCTGGCGTTACGTGCCGATATGCCTGACGTGGTGCTGAAATCAGTAGGGCCGTTTATAGCGGGCAGGGTCGTTGAGGGACCCGAACAGCAACGACTGACTGCCGGTCTTGCGATCGCTAGTTTTCTCCGTGACCAGCGCGAAGCCTGCGCCGCTTATGCCGCGCAGGCCATAGCGTTGCGTCATTTTGCGCAAGATGCAGAGGGCAAAGCGCTGCCGGGCGATTATCCATTCTACCATATTTACGCCACATTCATTGCCGCGCTGATAGCGTTCCGCACCGCGCAACCAGCGCTCTATGAGGGCAATGTGAGCGGTGTGCTGCATGCCGTGGGCGAGAGCCATAGCCTGACGCCGTCGCAACTGGTGATCAACGGGCGGCGCGTGCAATCGCATCTGCTGATGGGTGCCAAAGCGTTCATGCTGGCCAGCGACAAGGGCGAAAGCTGGCAATACCAGTTCAAGCGCATCATCCAGGGGTTGCCGAAAGATGAGCCGGTGGTGGTGATGTTCGGCGAGATCGATTGTCGTGCGGATGAAGGCATCATGGCGCAATGGGCGCAGCGCCCCGATTATGCGATGGAAACCGAGGTGGCGGCGCTTGTCGCTGCCTATGTAAAGTTCGTGAAGCTGGCGCAGCTCAAGCGTTTGGCGCCGACCGCTATTTATGGCGTGCCTGCGCCCCACAAAGCGGCGCTTGGCGACCTGCCGGCAGGCCGCACGGGCGAGGACCTGACGCGCCTGATCCGTCATTTTAACGCCTGCCTTGCGCAGGAGGCCGCAAAGCAACAGTTGGCCTTTGTGGATGTGCATGCGCTGACCGTGGGCGCGGATGGCTGGGCGAAAGAAGGCGTGCATATCGACAACGTACACCTGACCCCTGTTGTGGTCGCTCAGGTGCTGAAAAGAAGCCTTTTTTCCCTCTAAGGGCATATAATTTTTAGGGGTTTGTCGCTTCTAAGGCCTTCTTTTGCAATTTGTTAATCTATCCAAACTAATCTGTTTGCATGGGCCAACAGCCAACCAGTATCATCCGTGAAGCCAAAGTTGTTCGCCTAGCGCAGAACAACAACACGATTCCTTCCAATTTACATGTTATCGAACCGACGAACGATAGAATGGTGCAGGATCCATCTTCACCAAGGCTCAAGGAACTAGCGGCCACTTGGAATCGTTTACCATTATGGCTTAGGCTTTGTGCTAGCGACATCACTGTTGCGATCATTGATAAAGAAGAAAATTGGAACAAAGTTGCAAAGCACACAACGCATGGATTTGCTTATGCCACCGGTGAAATGGCCGTCGTAAGATATGCGGGAGACCACTCGCATAGCGTGCATTTGCTAGGAGAAGAAGTCATTCATGCGCTGGAAGGAAGAATAGCGCAAAGCAATAAGAAGAAACCATTACGCTACACGCTGGGATACGCATGGCAAGATGCCATGAAGGCCGATATGGAACGAATAAGTGCCGATCCCCAAGCATCGCTTTCGTATTTAGCGGCCTATGAAAAGCAGCCAAAATCCAATCATGTGCAAAATTTATGGAATGCGTACAGACGAGGTGAAGGTGAGGGTTGCGAGGCTACTAAATACGCCATTAAGACCCATGGCGAGGCCTGCGTTGAAGCGTTGCCCGACATATTCCGCTTATTGCATGAAACAACAAAAGGACGTATAGCTAAGCCCGACGAACAAGAAAAATACCGTCATCTGAAAGCTCTCAGCGAATCTGCGGAGGGCAAATTTACACGTGTATTGCTTTCTGGTATGGCGGAAATCTACGAATCTGCGCCACGTTCAGGCGCTTATGCGGATGGGCATGTGCACCAAATGCTTCCCAATCTTTACAAATTGTATGTTGGGCCCACCCGCGGAAATATATTAATTCAGGATATACTCAGCGGTGAAGTTAAAGAAGTTCCGCGAATGGTTGAATCCCATCTGACGGATACCCGTTATGTTCAGGTTGAGTCTTTTAGACAAGTTTGCGAACGGTATTTTGCCAAAAAGATGCGCCTTCCGGTGTCAAAAGTAAAATTTGACCTTCGCTCTGCAGCCTCCCAGGAGAGCGTTCTACCGCGCACGATGGACGCTTTGGCAGACCCCAAAACACAATGTTTGGGTTTGTAAGTAAAAAATCTTGCCGGTTCAGGCCCGCTCTGGTTTATAGCCCGCTCATTTCCTGAATTATTAACGCGCGAGAAGACCCATGCAAATCACTGCTAAAGAATCCAAAGGCCTCACCCACAGCTTCCACGTTGTCGTTCCTGCGTCGGACGTCGAGGTGCAGCTGCAAACCGAGCTGCAATCGCTCGCGACGAAAGTGAAGATGCCTGGCTTCCGCCCCGGTAAAGTGCCGATGCCTGTTCTGAAACAGAAATACGGCAAGGACGTGATGGGCGATGTGGTGCAGAACTCCATCAACAAAGCGACCGGCGATGTGATCAAAGAAAAAGGCCTGCGTCCCAGCATGCAGCCCGACATCAAGATCACCAACTTCGAAGAAGGCGGCGATCTGGCGTTCGATATCGAGATCGAAGTGATGCCCGACATGCCGAAAGTGGATTTCAGCAAGATCACGGTCGATGAACTGACCTTCGATGTGCCGGAAAGTGAAGTGGCCGAGAGCCTGTCGCGTCTGGCCAAAACCCGCCAGCACCCGCACACCAAAGATGGCGCGGCTGCCAATGGCGACGTGGTGAAAATTGACTTCCTTGGTAAAAAAGACGGTACGCCGTTCGCTGGTGGCGAAGGCAAGGGCTTCCAGCTTGAGCTTGGCAGCAACCAATTCATCCCGGGCTTTGAAGAACAACTCATTGGCCTGAAAGCCGGTGACAAGAAAACCATCGACGTGAAATTCCCGGACCAGTACCACAGCGCTTCGCTGGCGGGTCAGCCCGCGACCTTCGATGTGACCGTACATGAAGTTTCGTACCTGCATGTGCCGGACGTGGACGACAAGCTGGCGCAAGGTCTTGGCTTTGAGAATCTTGAAGCACTGAAGAAAGCCGTTGAAGGCCAGATCCAAGCTGAGTTCCAACGTGCTGCGCGCAGCAAAGCCAAGAAGCAGCTGTTCGATGCGCTCGATAAAGAAGTGAAGATCGAGCTGCCGAAGAAAATGCTGAAGTCGGAATTCGAAGCGATCTGGACGCAAGTTCAGCAAGCCAAGAAAGACGGCGATCCCGAGCTGAAAGACAAATCGGAAGCTGACCTCAAGAAAGAATACGAAGTGATCGCGGAGCGTCGCGTGAAGCTTGGTATCCTGCTTAGCGAGATCGGTCGCAGCAACAACCTGCAGATCAGCCGTGAAGAACTCTCGGCCGCCGTGATGGAGCAGGCGCGCATGTATCCGGGCCAAGAAGAGAAAGTGTTCGAGTTCTACCGCACGAACCCGCAAAGCATCGACGAGTTGCGTGGCCCGATCCTTGAGGAAAAGGCTGTGGACCACATCCTCACCCAAGTGAAGCGTTCGCCTAAAGCTACCACCATCGCCGCGCTGATGAGCGATGAGGAAGAAGGCGACGCACCGAAAAAGAAAGCCGCCAAGAAATAGGCGTCACTAACCCAAGTCAAACAAAGCCTCGCCAGCAATGGCGAGGCTTTTTTGTTTTGCATGGCGCGCGGCTGCGCTAAGCAGGATGCTTACAGGAGAACTTTATGGATGCGTTGCCGCCCACCACCGAGCCGACCATCCGCGTGATCGCGATGCCGGCGGATACGAATTACAACGGCGACATCTTCGGCGGCTGGTTGCTGTCGCAGATGGATCTGGCCGGTGGCACGCTGGCCTCGCGCGTGTCGCGCGGGCGCATTGCCACCGTGCATATCGAAGCCATGTCGTTCCTGGCGCCGGTGTCGGTGGGCGATGAGGTGAGTATTTACACGACGATGCTGTCGACCGGGCGCACCAGCATGAAAATATGCATCACTGCGTGGCGCCGCCATCGTGGCGAAGACGAATCGGTGAAGGTGACGCAGGGCACGTTTGTGTATGTGGGCATCGACGACCAGAAAAAGCCACGGGCGCTGCCAAAAACAATCTAGTCACTGATCTAAAGAGCCTGGATGAACCAGGGGGTGCAACTTTTATGGGTCGTGGTTAGGTTATAAACATTGTTCGCGGCGGTAACAGCCGGGCCATTTCTATGGCATGCTGTCGGGCCGCCCCAGCCTGCGCTCCAGGCATTGGTGGGGCCGGAAATAAGTATGCCGCTGCCGGGTTTGCCATCATCCAATTTGGTATCAAGGTTCCAAAGTTCTTCGGGCATCATGGGATTCCAGATCAGCATGCTGTTGCCGTAATTGACGCCGGTCCATAGATTGCCGGGGCCGGACAGCGTTTGGTAATCGCCGGTCAGCCACCAATAGCCACCTACTTTAGCGCGGGGTGCGTTGGTGGCCGTGCTGCGATAACCACCGATCTCGTCCATGCCGCTGTAGCCACCTTCAATTAAACCGGCGAGGGCCAGGTGACGCCATATCTGAAACGATTCGTTGGCCTGGTTGGGATTATAGACCACGGTTGCAATGTTGAGGGTGCCATCGCCATTGCCATCGCACACACCGGGCGAAGTGACAGCCGCCCCCGAATTGCTGGTACAATTACCGCTGACCGTGCTTAAGCCCCAAAATTTTGTGGCGTCGCGAAAATCGCCGGGGGCCGCGAAGTATTTGTCACGGAAGGTATGGATAGCGGCGGCGTAGCGATCATGCTCGGTGATCACTGAGCGCAGTTCAGCTGCGCGAATAAGCGATTGGCCTGCCAAAATACCGCCGGTGAGCAGTCCCAGGATGACCAGGACGATCGAAAGCTCAACGAGTGAAAAGCCCTTGTGCATCATTTCATCGTGAATAACAGCACGCAGCCGTTGGTGGTGTTGGTTAGCAGATAGTTCGAGTTCAGCGCTGCGCTGTTGGCGGCATCGGTGCAGGCAGCACCCCAGAAGCGCACGCGCACCGAGCCGTAGGCAGGGCGGCCATCGTCCATTTTGGTATCGAGGTTCCAGGCGTCCTCGGCGCGGATCACGGGATTGCCGGGCGAGCCGCCTGCTCCGTAGGCGCCGAACTGGAACAGGTTGTCGCGATACACTCCATCGTACTGAGCGGTGCCGGAGTATGAAGTGTCCCAATTAAAGGGGAACCATAGCGCTTGCGAGAATTTTGAGCGTGCCGAATTGTCGGTCGTGCCTTCGCTGCTGCCACCCGGACCCACGCGGCCAGTGTAGGTACCTTCGATCAATCCAGCATTCGCCAGATGCTGCCAGAAGGTGAAGTTCTCTGAATAGGTATTGGCAACGCCTGACGTGGTTTGGATCATGCCATTGCCGTCGCCATTGCAGGTCTGCGTACCACTACCAGGCGTGGTGATGCAGGTGGCAGGGGTGATGTGGGTGTAGCCCCAGAAATCGATAGCTTTGGTAAAATCGCCCGGCAGTCCGAAATATTTATCGCGGAAGGTCTGCATGGCAGTCACGTAGCGGTTATATTCGGTGCTGACACTGCGCAGCTCGGCGGCTTTGATGAGCGATTGCCCCGCCAATATGCCACCGGTGAGCAGGCCTAGGATGACCAGCACGATGGAAAGTTCGACAAGGGAAAATCCGCGATTCATGAAGGCATTATACTTGAACACGGTACGCCCGCGCAACCGAAGCGTGCGTGACCGGAATCCCACATGCGGTGCATAATATCAAACAAGTTCAGGAATATGCGTGGGTAGGCTTGACCGCCCCCTAGCGGGTGGGGCAGCGTTGTCCTATCTAAGTAAGACATTCATACGGAGTATCCCCCATGATCCATACCCGCGCAGACATGCTCGATGCCTACCACGAGCGCCTTGGTACGCCGGAAAAAGCTGGCCTCATCCCCATGGTGGTCGAACAATCAGCGCGCGGCGAACGCAGCTTCGACATCTACTCGCGTCTGCTTCGCGAGCGCATCATCTTCCTCACCGGTGAGGTCGAGGACCATATGTGCTCCGTCATCGTGGCGCAGTTACTGTTCCTTGAGTCGGAACATCCCGATAAGGAAGTGTCGCTCTACATCAACTCGCCGGGTGGCGTGGTGACGGCGGGCCTGAGCGTGTACGACACGATGCAATACATTAAACCCAAAGTCGGCACGCTGTGCATTGGTCAAGCGGCTAGCATGGGCTCGTTGCTGTTGATGGCTGGCGAACCCGGCATGCGCTACGCGACGCCCAACGCCCGCATCATGATCCACCAGCCGAGCGGCGGTTTCCGCGGCCAGGCTTCGGATATCGAGATCCACGCGCAAGAGATCATCTCGCTGCGCCATCGCCTTAACAATCTGTATGTGAAGCATACCGGCCAGAAACTTCCGATCGTCGAGAAAGCCATGGACCGCGATAACTTCATGTCGGCCGAGATGGCGCAGAAGTTCGGCCTGATCGACACCGTGGTCGAAAGCCGCGCTGACGCTGTACCGATGAAGAAAAAATAGCGGTTGGCACCGTTCTTGAATATACTGACTTAAAGGACCTGTGGGGACCAACATATGAGTAAACCGCGCGAGACCAAGACCACCCGCTACTGCAGCTTCTGCGGCAAGAGCGAGCACGAAGTACGCAAACTGATCGCGGGTCCGACCGTGTTCATCTGCGACGAGTGCGTGGAACTTTGCGTCGACATCATTCGCACCGCCGACAAATCGCCCGCGACAGAGACCACCGGTGAAACGCTGGTCACGCCGCAGCAGATCCGCAAGGTGCTCGATGATTACGTGATCGGCCAGGAACGCGCCAAGAAGGTGCTTTCGGTCGCCGTGCACAACCACTACAAGCGCGTTTCGTTGATGGAGAAATCCAACGACATCGAGATCGCTAAATCGAACATCCTCATCGTCGGTCCGACCGGCTCGGGTAAAACGCTGCTGGCACAAACGCTGGCGCGCATTCTCGATGTGCCGTTCACCATGGCCGATGCGACCACGCTGACCGAGGCTGGCTACGTGGGCGAAGACGTTGAGAACATCATCCTGCGCCTGCTGCAAGCGGCCGACTACAACGTCGAGCGTGCGCAAAAAGGCATCGTGTACATCGATGAGGTGGACAAAATTTCGCGCAAGTCCGAGAACCCGTCCATCACCCGCGACGTGAGCGGCGAGGGCGTACAACAGGCCTTGCTGAAGATCATGGAAGGCACCGTTGCCAGCGTTCCGCCGCAAGGTGGCCGCAAGCATCCGCAGCAGGAATTCTTGCAAGTGGATACGGCGAACATCCTGTTCATCTGTGGTGGTGCGTTCTCGGGTATCGAGAAGATCATCGCGCGTCGCCAAAAAGGCACTGGCATCGGCTTTGGTGCGGACGTGCGCAATACCGACGAAGTAAAACCCGGCGAAATGTTCAAGCTGCTTGAGCCGGAAGATCTGCTGAAGTTCGGCCTTATCCCCGAGTTCATCGGTCGTCTGCCCGTCATCGCGACGCTTGAGGATCTGGATGAGGATGCGTTGAAGAACATCCTGACCCAGCCGAAGAATGCGCTGACCAAGCAGTATAAGAAAATGTTCGAGATGGAAGGCGCCGACATCAAGTTCACCGATGATGCGCTGACGGCCATCGCACTGAAGGCCATCGCCCGCAAAACGGGTGCGCGCGGCCTGCGTGCCATCATGGAAGAAGCGTTGATGGACCTTATGTACGACGTACCGGGTATGGACGACGTGAGCGAGATCACCATCACCGCTGATGTGATCAACGGCACCGGCCAGCCCATCATGGGCCACGAGACCGGTGGTGGCGCTACCGCCAAGAAAGGCAAGAAAGCGTAAGCTTTCTTCGCACTCACCAAACAAAAAGGGCGCTCGAAAGAGCGCCCTTTTTAGTTTGCCTGCGTGGAGGAGTTAGTTTCCAGCGCTAGTGATCATGGGCCAGATGGGTACGCATTTTGCCGTATTATCGCCAATGCTGTACGTCGCATTAACATTCGTGCCCGTTGAATCATTTGTGCAGTTAGTAGGGTAGAGGACCCGCATTTTGCCAGTAGCGGGGGCGCCATCGTCCGCCTTCATATCCATCTGGTATGTATCCTTGGCGGTCAGCAAAGGGTTTTCTGCCCAGCTACCCGGGGTAAAGCCGCCGAATGTCATGGTGTTGTCATAGAAGCCCGGGAAAAAAGTACTATTTCCCACAGCGACGCTGCCCCACGAATAGATAAACCACCCGGAGTTATCGAGCTTTCCTTGCGGGGAGTTATCGGGCGTTGAATTGTAGCTCACTGAAGGTCCGGCAACGCCATTGTAGCGGCCTTCGATCAATCCGGCATTGGCCAGGTGCTGCCAAAAGCGGAATATTTCATTCGAGCCGGCACTATTGTTCACGGCATTGTCGCCATTGCCATTGCATGTTTCAGTGCCGGTGCTTGGAGTGGTCACGCAGGTCGCCGGTGCCAAGCTCGCAGTGCCCCACTGTTCAGTGGCGTCCACATAATCACCGGGTACGGCTTGGTATTGCTGTTGGAATTTCATGATCGCGGTGCCGTATTTTGTGATGTCGATCATAACATGATTGATCTTGGCACGCTGGATAAGGCTGGCGCCGACGGTGATGCCGCCTGCCAGTACGCCGATGATGGCCAGTACGATGGCGAGTTCCACTAGGGTGAAGGCGTCGTTGGCTGGGCGGATTTTCATACTGGCTCCGACGGTAACACAAGACAGGAATAATAGCGAGGGGAGCCTTTACAACCCCCGTTGCGCGTCTATATAATCCCTATCAATTCCACGCACTTTTCTCCCCCCGATTCGAGGATTTATGCCGAGTTCTTCCGCACAAACGCTTCCCGTGTTGCCACTGCGCGACATCGTTGTCTTCCCTGGTATGGTCGTGCCGCTCTTTGTGGGCCGCGAAAAATCAGTGAAGGCGCTGGAATCGGTGGTGAAAGCTAATAACAAAATTATCCTCGTCAGCCAAAAGAATGGCTCGCAGGATGCGCCGAGCAAAGAGGACCTGTTCCGCGTGGGCACGACTGCCACGGTGCTTCAACTGCTGCGCCTGCCGGATGGCACGGTGAAAGTACTCGTCGAAGGCATGAGCCGCGCGAAGATCACCAAGTTCACCGACAATGAAGAATTCTATGAAGCGCAAAGCGAACCGCTGGAAGAGCCCGTGGGCGATCCGGTCGAGACCGAAGCGATGTTCCGCAGCGTCATCAGCAAGTTCGAAGAGTACGTGAAGCTGAACAAAAAAATCCAACCCGAGACATTGGGTGCGGTTTCTAAGATCACCAGCCCAAGTGTGTTGGCCGATACGGTCGCTGCGCATATGAGCATCGACATTCCGGCGAAACAGGACATCCTTGAGATCATCGCGGTGGCTGCACGCTTAGAGCATGTGTATTCGCTGATGGAATCGGAGATTGGTGTGCTCAACACCGAGAAACGCATCCGTTCGCGCGTGAAGCGCCAGATGGAAAAGACCCAGCGTGAGTACTATCTCAACGAGCAGCTCAAAGCGATCCAGAAGGAACTTGGCGAGCTTGACGGCGAGAAGGACGAGAACTCTGAGCTCGAAGACAAGATCAAGAAAACCAAGCTGAGCAAAGAAGCGCGCGAGAAGGCCGAAGCCGAATTCAAGAAGCTCAAGAACATGAGCAGCATGAGCGCGGAAGCCGGCGTCATTCGCAATTACCTCGAATGGATGGTGTCGCTGCCGTGGAAGAAAGCGACTAAGGTGAAGCGCGACCTGCCGGTTGCTCAAAAGATCCTGGACGCCGATCACTCTGGTCTTGAGAAAGTCAAAGAACGCATCCTTGAATATCTTGCGGTGCAGGCGCGCACGAAATCCATCAAAGGCCCCATCCTGTGCCTCGTTGGCCCTCCGGGTGTTGGTAAAACCTCGCTGGCGCAATCCATCGCCAAAGCGACGGGTCGTAACTACATCAAGATATCACTGGGTGGCGTGCGCGATGAAGCTGAGATCCGTGGCCACCGCCGCACCTACATTGGTTCGATGCCGGGCAAACTCATTCAGAGCATGAAGAAGAGCAAATCCAGCAATCCGCTGATCCTTCTCGATGAGATCGACAAGATGGGCAATGATTTCCGCGGCGATCCGGCGGCGGCGTTGCTCGAGGTGCTCGATCCGGCACAGAATAAGCAGTTCAACGATCACTATCTTGAAGTCGATTACGACCTGAGCGACGTGATGTTCATCACCACGGCGAATTCGCTGAACATGCCGCGTCCGTTGCTGGACCGTATGGAAGTGATCCGCCTGTCGGGCTATACCGAGGATGAGAAGGTGCAGATTGCCACCGATCACCTGATCCCAAAACTGTTCAAGGACCACGGCATCGCCAAGGAAGACTTGGTGATCACCGAAGAAGCACTGCGCGATGCGATCCGCTATTACACGCGGGAAGCTGGCGTGCGTAACCTTGAACGTGAAATGGCGCGCATCGTTCGCAAATCGGTGAAAGAGATCGTGTTGGCGAGCGGTAAAGCCAAGAAGATCACCATCACCAGCAAGAATGCCGGAAAATATCTCGGCGTGCGCAAGTTTAGCTATGGCGAGGCCGAGATCAAAGATCAGGTCGGTGTCAGCACCGGTCTGGCGTGGACCGAGACCGGCGGCGATCTGTTGGTGATTGAGTCCGTGCTTATTCCAGGCGGTCGTACCGGTATTAAATATACTGGTAACCTGAAAGACGTGATGAAGGAATCGGTGCAGGCGGCATACAGCTATGTACAAAGCCGCAGCCTTGATTTTGGCATCAAGCCGACGCTGTTCAAAACGAAGGATATCCACGTGCATGTGCCCGATGGCGCAACGCCGAAAGATGGCCCGAGTGCGGGCATCGCCATGACCACCACCATCGTTTCGGTACTCACCGGTATTCCGGTGAAAAAGAACGTGGCGATGACCGGTGAGGTGACCCTTCGTGGCCGCGTCACGGCGATCGGTGGTTTGAAAGAGAAACTACTCGCCGCATTGCGTGGTGGCATCACCACGGTGTTGATCCCGAAAGAGAACGAGAAGGACCTCGAAGAAATCCCCGACAATGTGAAGAAGGGAATGACGATCATTCCTGTCGAGCACGTCGACGAGGTGCTTAAGCACGCGCTGGTATCCGCTCCCAAACCCATCACGGATTGGGTCGAGGTGGATGACGAGCGTTCGCTCAAGCGTAAATCCGACGATGACGAGGATGAGGTGCGCCCGCACTAAAGGCGCCTTCCATATCGGATTTTGATATATGATTTGTTATGAATGAGGAAACGAAGCGTTTATGCGCGCGTGGCTTGTTAACGATAGCCATTGCTCCCATATCGCAAGCATAACGGGGCATGTAATTGTCTAGTGAGTTAAAGGATAACAACAATGTTTAAAGATACAGCCCATACCAAAAAAGCTTCCCAGATCCTGAAAGTACTGGGGAACTATTATCGCCTGCACATCGTGACCTTGCTGCTTAATGGCGAGAAGAACGTTTCAGAGCTTAACCAGAGCGTGAAAGTCAGCCAGCCGGCACTTTCGCAGCATCTGTCGAAATTGCGCCGTGAGGGCGTGCTTGGTTCGCGCCGTGAGCAGCGCCAGATCTTCTACTTCATCGCTAACCCGCATGTCATTCGCGTGCTTGGTGTGCTCGCTGAGTCGACGCTTGCCAGCACGAATGGCAATGGCGACGCGGCGAAGAAAAAAGTCGGCTAACAACGAATATCCAGGTGCCTGGAGAACAAAAGGGAAGCTTTAAGCTTCCCTTTTTTTATCGGCCGCGACCTTGGTTCTTGGATTTATCGACCACGGTGGATTGATAAACTTCTTTGCCTTTGAACACTTGCTCGGCAAGTAGGCGAAGCAGGGCAGCAAGCTTGCGGCGGCCTGCAGGAGTGCTGAGGTCGATATTGTCGAGATCCTCGATGTTGAGCTGCTCGAGCCCCATCTTGATCTTGTATTCCTGTGGGGACGCGATGATCTCTTCCGCCAGCGCGTACAAGTAATCGGCCAGCTCCTGCGGCGACATCTTGTCGATGTCCTCGAGGAACGGATTCTGCTGATCAGTGGACTGCGGGGGTTTCGGGGGCTGGGCCATTCCCGTTCTCCTCGCCGTTATTCGTCTTTTCCATCGCCACGGCCATCAGCTCTTCGAACTTGGCAAAGCCAAGGAAGGCAACGCCGGCCTGCAGGTTATCCATGCTGTCCTGCGCCAGGTTCTCGTTCACCCACTTCACGCGGTTGCTGGGGCGGTCGGCGGCGATGTAAGCGAAATAGTTGAAGTATTTGTTGCCCGGGAAATCGAACTTCAGTTTGCGGGTATCCACATCGATGGTGAAGCTGCCGATAAGCTTATCGTTCTTGAAGACATGGGTGGTGTTCCCTTGCTCCTCGATGTTGATGCCGAATTGTTCGTAACGGGGGCGATTGCTCATGATGCGTGGTTTTACCACGTCAAAACGGCTGCGTTCAAGGAAAACTAAGGAAAAGCCTTACGCGTATTCGCCATTCTTGAGGCGTGTTGCGGTCAGGATGACTTCGCCGAACTTGGGCGAGAACAGTTTCGACAGCACCATGCGCTTGATCGACGACTCGAAATTGCGCAGGTTTTCGCCGATCAGCGTGGTGTTCACCATGATCGCCTCGAGGCCGCCGTCGGACATCGGGTTGGTGCACAAGGCAAACCCGTCGTCGCGCATCTGGATATATTCAATGGGGTCGAACATGGCTTGGTATTGTTCCGTCTTATTTTTGTGACTTCTACCACTACGATAGCAAAAGTCGCAAGCCGCGTGTGTGACAGTTCGATTAATATCAGAGGTCCGCGGCGGATAAAAAAGCACCGGCACAATGGCCGGTGCGTGAGGCGCGAGACATATCAACAATCACATTCGGCCAGACAGTAGCTTTCTTCATTGCGTTGCAGAAATGCACTTATTGCATGCGGGGCATGCGGCTCAGTAGTTGCGTTCGCTTTTAGCCAACTGTGCCGTGGCTTCGGCCATCGCTTGGCTGCGGCTAAGCCGGAAATCCGCCGCCCTCGCCAGCGAGCGATCCGATTCGCGGGTGCTTGTCGTGGTTTTCGGTTTGCTAATGGCGTAGCTGATAAGCGAGCCGATCAAGCTGGTGGCGACTTCAAGCCCGGGGTTTAAGCTGCCGCCTGCTTTGCCACCACTGCTACCGCCGCCCACAAGCCCTTGTAACACGCGACCCGATTCTTTCTCGAGGTCGCGTGTGAATTGTGTCGCCATTTTCTTCAGCAACTTTTCGCCCTCTTTTTCAAGATCGCGCAAGAGCGCGTCGCGCAGGCCATCGCTGCTGTTACGTGAAGTACGAGTCCGTCGGATGTATTTTGGCATGGTGCCCTCCCATGGCGCTAGTTGCACATGAAGTGCCACTACCGGGAAGGGGTGATTATTCGTGCGGGTTGTCGGCGATCTTTTTGCTGACGCGCGGATCGGACTTTTTGCGCTTCATGGCGCGTTTCTTTTTGCGCAGCAGCTCTTGTGCGCTGAAGCCGCCCACCGGTTTGGCGGCTTCGCCCTTTTGACCCGGCGGCAGACGCGCGATGTTATGCTCAGCCAGCACTTGCGATTCCGATTTAGGGCCGCCCGCTTCGGGCGGCTGCTTGCTGATGGGTTTTGCGGTGCCTTTTTCATTATCCTTGCACAGGATGGTGAAGCCCGCGTCTTTTGCTGTCAGTTCCAGCGCGACCTTGCGCGTTGGCTGCTTCACGCCTTCGCGCTTTTCATAGATGATGAGGTACAGCTTGTTGACGCCGGGGATCGACACTTCCGGATATTCCAGATGCAGCAGCTCAAGTTCCGCCGCGGCGGCTTCCAGCGTTGAATAGACCTTGCCCTTTTTAATGGCGCGCATGACGGGATGGCCCCAGTTGGGGTGCGTTGATTGCTGGCGCTTCTTTTGCGGGTGTTTGGTCAGCGGTACATCGATCTTGCTGGCGCTCAGCGTGAACTGGCCTTTGCTGTTGGTGGCAATTTCCATGCGGCAGAAATGGCCGGTGTAGCCATCCTTGAGTTCTTTTTCGGTGACAGCGTAGCCTTTGATCCAGAACAGGGCGGTGGGGTCTTCTTTGGTGCTGGCGGGCGCGTCTTTGCTCATCACGAAGTTGCTGCGGATATTTTCCAGGCGTGAGACCGCGTCTTTGCGGGCGACGTATTTGTAGAGGCCGTGCACCAGTGCTTCGATGGTCGGGTGCTGGACAGTGGCGTATTTGCGTTCGCTATCGCTCATGGATAAGACACTGCCGCTATGTCGCGCTGGCAGCAAGTGGTTTCAGGCCGCGCACGGGCTTTAGGGATGCACGAATCTCGCGGGCCATGCGCCCGAACAACAGTCGCCGGGCCGTGGCCGAGCGGAAGACGAGGGCGATCTGGCGGTGCGGGTCGGCACCGGTGAAGGGCAGGTAGGTGATGCCGTCGCCCTGTGTTTTGGCCAATAGCGGCATGAGGGTGACGCCGGCACCGCTGGCTACCATGTGGCGCAAGGTCTCAAGCGAGGTGGCGCGATAGCTTTGCGATTCGCCTTTACCGATGCGGGTGCAGAACTCGAGCGATTGCTCGCGCAGGCAATGGCCTTCATCCAGCAGCAGCAGTGGTTGCGCAGCGAGGTCGGCGATGGTGGCGGATTTCTTTTTGGCGAAAGCGTCATTGCTGCTTACGGCGAGCAGGAATGGTTCGGCGAACAGGGCGATGGCATCCAGCCGTGGATGGTTGACGGGCAGGGCGATGAGTGCTGCATCGAGCTTACCGTCGAGCAGCTGAGCGAGGAGCGTCTCGGTCTTTTCCTCGATCAACTCAACGCGCAGGTTGGGCAATGCTTCGCTCAATCGCGGCATCATGTGCGGCAGCACATAGGGCGCGAGGGTGGGGAAGGCGCCCACGCGCACCACACCCGCCAGCGGGTCGCGTAGCTGGTCGGCTTGCGCCTGCACATCTTCGGCGGCACGCAGGGTGCGGCTGATAAGTGGCAATAATAGGGCCCCGGATTCGCTCAGGCGTACGCTGCGCGCATCGCGCTCGAACAATGCAGCGCCGAGTGATTCTTCAAGCTTTTTGATCTGGATGGAGAGGGTCGACTGGCTGACATGGCAGCGTTTGGCGGCTTCGCCGAAATGCAGCGTACGGGCCAAAGCTTCAGCGTATTGAAAGTCACGTAGGTTCATATTCGTCTCCCGTGCATAGACCCTATCTATCGCAACCATAAAATCAATCAATTTCTTCTATGGACTCCTATGGGGTAGGGTGAGGGTAAGTAACAGGCCGTTCACGGTCGTTCATTCTAACGGTTGGAGATCCTTATGCCGCGTCGCGTTGCCAAGACCATGACCTATTGCCTCATGCATATCACCGTGGCCACGATGGTGGCTTATGCGCTGAGTGGTAGCTGGGTCGTTGCGCTCAGCATCGGCCTCATCGAGCCGTTCGTGCAGACCTTCGTGTTCTATTTTCATGAGACGGCGTGGGAATCCAAATCGTTCCGCGCACAGATCGCCGAATCCATCCGCAAAGTGCGGCTCGTCTAATCCCAATGTCCCGACCGTAATACACTTACGGCCCGTCATCACTGACGGGCCGTTTTTTTTAGATTGCGCGGGGAAGGCCCTGCGGCGCACTGGCTTGGCTGCCACCGCCGCCATGCTGGGGCTTGCTCACGATGGGGCGACCGCCGCCACCTTGGCTTCCGCCACCTTGGCCGCCATTGCCGCCGCCGTTGCCACCACGGCCACGGTTACGGCCACTGCCACCACGCTTGCGGTTGCTTTTTTTGCTGCCATCGACCGAGGCGCGATCACCCGGGGGAAGGGCTTCGGCCTTGTAATTGGGGTCGAGTAGTTTCTGGATGGCGTTCCACTTGATGCGATCCTCCGGCGTGATGAAGCTGATGGCGCTGCCAACGGCTCCCGCGCGACCGGTGCGGCC
>JBEIOT010000147.1:0-5267 GCA_040377415.1 Azospirillum sp.
GTCGACATCATCCGCTCCGCCTCCGGCCCCAAAGTGCTCGAGATCAACTCGTCGCCGGGCCTCGAGGGCATCGAATCAACCACCGGTTTAGACATCGCCGGCAAGATGATCGAATGCATCGAGCGCCACGTCGCCAAACGCGCTGCCAAGGCGCTGGATTAAAAGCAGAATAAAAATGGCATGTGGAAAGCATCCACGACGGAGAATCCATCCTTGCATCTTGGGCGACGCTTTTCTAGGGTGCGCCCGATTGGTCAATAACCAACATCCTATCTAACAATCATCTCTCGGAGTTTTCCTCATGCACATGTTTACCCGTATTTCGGCGGCCGCCCTGTTGCTGGCCGTTGCCACCCCCGCCTTCGCCGCTCCCGCGGTCGATGCTGCATGGGACAAGCGCGAACAGCCGGTCATCGATACCCGCGGTAACTGCGTTCGCACCAAATGGATGGGCGGCCAGGATCCGTGCGCACCGGCTGCTGCCGTTGCTGTTCCGGTTCCCGTTGCGGCACCCGCTCCGGCACCGATCCCTGAAGTTGCTCTCGAGCAGCGCACCATCTACTTCGACTTCGACAGCGCCGTACTGACCGGTGAATCGCAATCGAAACTCGATGCGCTCGGCGAAGTGATCAACAGCTCGACCTCGATCGCTGACGTTCGCATCCACGGCTTCACCGACCAGTTCGGTAGCAGCAGCTACAACGAAGCACTCGCTAACAAGCGCGCTGCTGCCGTGAAGAGCTACCTCGACGGCAAGTCGCGTCTTGATTCGACCGTTGC
This sequence comes from Azospirillum sp., assembly GCA_040377415.1. Classification (GTDB taxonomy): domain Bacteria; phylum Pseudomonadota; class Alphaproteobacteria; order Rickettsiales; family UBA3002; genus QFOX01. The sequence continues at coordinate 781 of JBEIOT010000147.1, forward strand.
TGAAGTCAAAGGCCTTGGCAAATCGAGCCCGGCTGAAGGTTGCGAAGCCATCAAGAAACGCGCCGACAAGATCGCCTGCATGGCGAAAGAGCGTCGCGTAGAGATCGAGTTCAAAGCACAACGCTAGAACGTCGATCCACGACAAACGAAAAGGGCGGTGAGAGATCACCGCCCTTTTTTTATTTCGTTAGGAATGATTTATGCCTGAGCGTGTGCCGACTGCGATGCTACGCGCTCAGGCATGGCGAGCGTCGGTGCATTCGCATGGCTCACGGTCGTGCCGGGCTTTGCATCATGCTTCGGGGCATTCTTTGCTTCTTCCGCGTCGCGAATTCGCTGCATGCGTGCTTCAACTTCTTCATCGGTGATCGGCTCACCCGATCGCTTCGCGGCAACGATGATAGTGGCCTTCATTTTTGCTTCTTTGCGAATGGATGCATGATCGATGATCGTGCCGTCGGGATTTTTCTCGGCACCGCCGATAAGACCCTGCGCCATATTCTCCGCCTGGAAGCTTGCGGTCGCAGCAGTGTACCACCACTTGCCATTTTCAGGCTCTCCTTTGACGAAGGAGAAATTGTTTTCCTTGCCGCGATAGCCAAATTTCTTACCGATAGTGACGGGAAGGAACGTCAAGCGCCCCATCATACCCATACCAAAACGTGAAAAGCCTTTTTCATCGTCCAAAGAGAAAAGAAGCGCGAGTCCGCTACCCAAAGTGAATAGCGACTGCATGAGGTAGCTTGTATCGCGTGCAAATGTCTTTTTGAAAGGATACGGCGTGCCCAGCGCAAGCAATGCTCCCTCGGCCGGATTCTTACGGGAGCGCCATGCACCCAAAACCGAACACACACCCGAAAGAGAAACGCCAAGCCCGATCATTTGGCGTTTGTGATCGCGCCATTCCGGCACCGCCACAGCCTGCCGCAATCTTTCCCCGGCGTAACCTAGCTTGCTGCGCTGTTGCAGCTCGGCCATTTTTTCTACTTCCTCGGGATCTTCTTTTTTGTCGGGAATTAACGCGCTGAGCGTCCAAACAGCCAATCCGAATAAGGTCGAGCGCGTTTGCCAGCGATTGCCTGGCTCGAATTGTTTAACTGCGTCATCAACGGAATCGAACGGCTTCCACTTATGCTTGTCTTTATCTGCGACCTGTAAAAAGGCCTCGGCACGCTTGGCATTCACTTCGGCAAGTTTACCGGGTTTGCTCATATCGGCGCGATAATGCTCGTATTCGCGCCCGGCCGCATATTCGCCGTTCACGAGGTATTCTTTAAAGTTCTTAAAGGGATTGCCGCGAAGCAGATCCCAACTTTTGGGCATCGATCCCGTAACGGTCTGCTTCCATGTGTTGACCACTGGATCCGTTGCGTAGTGGTAGAATTTCGGATTATTACGAACGAAATTCAGCGTCGGATCTTTCGCCGCACTCGCCTTCAGCATCATCACTTCGGTAGCAACGTGCGTAGCTCCGAGAATGTTCGATGAGTTATTGACGATGAAATTGGGTGTCGACTTAATGGCCTTGTGACGCCATGCACGTACATGCTCGTGCATGCGCTCGAAGAATCCAGGATTGATCTGATTTACTTGCGGCAGTTCTTCGGCCAGCGAATTCTCAGGCGCAGCCAACCCCTCCGGCGACTTCACCGGCTCACGCGTAGCATCCTCGCGAATCGCGTTCTCTTCGCGCTTCTCGTCATGCTCGATCGTGTTATGCATCATGCCGTCGGCCATGCAGGGTGGGTTCCTTTACCTTCCCAACCTGACACATGATTGTTACGGCCATATGACAATCAGGCAGATTTTTTGATTATTTTTCATGCATATGCAGCCTGAAGTCCGGATCTGGTTATCCCCAGCCCGGCCGCCCTTGCCAAACCCAGCAAACCTGCGGGTTCGGGCCGCTATTTAGCGGGTCAGAATTAACCAATTCTTCAGCTTGTTATGGGAAAGTAGCCTGGAACAAAGGAGCATTCCCCATGGCAAACGAACCCCAATATACCAAGGCCGAAGCCACCAAAGCCGCCAAAGAGGCAACGGCTGCTGCCAAACAATTGTACGATGATGCCGATAACGTCGGCAACACCCGCCTTATCACACCGGCCGAGCGCGCCATCGGCAACGAAGTGCTGCAAGCCGCCTACGGCCCGCAGCCCAAACAGGCCCCGGTAAAAGAGCCCAAGCCCTCGCGTGACTTCCAGGCAAGCATGGAACGCACCCTCGCCGGTCTCGGCGATGACGATGAGAAGCCCAAAGCTGCAGCTAAACCCGCCCCCAAACCCGTGCGCACCGCTGCCCGCGACGACGATGGCCGCCCCGAGAACCTGATTCCCGCAGGCTTCAATAAACCTGCCGCCAATCGCGGCGGCTTCCTGATCCCGGCGGCCACGCCACCCGAAGGCTACGGGGTTCATCCAGAAACCATTGGCCACATCAATGCTGATAAAAAAGCAGTGCAGGATGCTGCACCGCGCGGCGGCACATTCGTTCCCGCGAGTAAGGGCCTTAGCGCTACCGAAGCTTCTTTACAGAACATCACCAACGCGATCCCGGGCGGTTTGTTCGGCGAACAGCAAGTATTCAACGTGCAGGTCGAACATCATCGCCTATCGCCAGAGCTGGTCGCAAAAGCGATGGAAGCCGCGCAGGTCCTCGTGCAGGAAGCCAAAAGGAACCCTGAAATTCACAAAGCTTTCGCCAAGAACATGGACTTGGATGGCAACGGCAAGACCGAGTTAAAAGAAGCGGCCGCGGTCGCATTGGCACTGGATGAACAGCGCACCTTCGGCAAAGCCTCGTTCAAGGATCTCAGCGAACAGCTGCGCGGTGCCAATCTCACAAAACTACTGCTGCGCGCCGATGTGCTTTCCGAAGCGATCGAGGATAGCCTGCCGACCAAGACACCCGATGTCCGCGTCGCCGACCGCGGAGATAAAAGTCCAAAAATGTAATTGCCGTTAACGGAGTTTTAAGACTCTGCAGGCATAGTGACGTTATATGGCTTGTCTTTCAAACCCGTCCCCTGCCTAGGGGGGCGGGTTTTTTCTTTCATGCGGCTTGGGGCAAGCCTATGCTGCGCAGGCATTCACTTGAACCCACCGTAATAGCACCATGCGCCGCATCGCCTTCATGCTTGCCCTGTTCGCCGCCCTGCCCGCCATCGCGCAGGCGCAGACGGAGTTCACTTATCACGCTATGCTCAAACAGTTGCGCGGCAGCGGTATCGACCCCGCGCAGGTCGCCTGGGCCGAGGTGCGCCCGCTTTGCACCGGCTTCATGAGCTACAACGACGATCAGACCGAATATAACCAGTGCCTGTTCGACAAGGCCACGCTGGCCGTATCCTTCGCCACCGACCGCGAGACCTGCGACATCGAGTCACTGGCCACCAGCCCCGATTCCGTGCGCCGTCAGCCGCAGGCGATCATCGGCACCGTCAACAGCGATGGCACCAGCACCGTAAGCACCATCACCACCCCCCGCATCACCCGCAGCGAGCTGCGCACCGAGCGCGCCGCCACCTACAACAGCTGCATGCGCGATGCCGGCTGGCGCAACCCCCGTAACTGGCGTTTGGGCTACGCGAACTAATACCCCAAAAAACCCCGTAAACGCACTGATTCTTGGCCGGTTCTTCCTTGCAAATGGTTCGCATTAGCATTAGCTGGACGGCATGAACGCAAGCATTCTTCTTTCCCAGCTCCCCCGTGGCCAACGCGCCCGCATCCTCGGTATCGAGGGTAGCGAATCGCTGTCGCGCAAGCTGCTCGAGCTGGGCATCGAAGAAGGGCAAGAAGTCACCTTCCTGCACAAAGGCCTGCTCGGCGATCCGGGTGCCATCCGCATGAACGACCGCATCATCGCCCTGCGCAAGCGCGACGCATCGTATATCAGCGTCGAGATCCTGTGAGCCAGCACCTGCCCCTCATCGCGCTGGCCGGTTGCCCCAATGCGGGCAAATCCGCGCTGTTCAACAAACTCACCGGCAGCCGCCAGAAGGTCGCCAACTATGCGGGCGTCACCGTCGAGCGCAAAGAAGGCACCGCCGCCACCAACGCGGGTACGCCGTTCCGTTTATTGGATCTGCCCGGCGCCTACAGCTTGCGCGCCCGCTCGCCCGATGAAGCCATCACCCGCGACGTACTACTCGGCAAACTGCCCGAGGTCGGCACACCCGACATGATCATCTGCGTGGCCGATAGCACCAACCTGTCGCTGCACCTGCGCTTCGCGCTGGAAGTGAAACAACTCGGCATTCCCACGATTCTTGCGCTGAACATGTTCGACCTCGCCGAGCATCGCGGCTTCAGCATCGATTGCGAGAAGCTCAGCAAACTGCTCGGCATGCCGGTGGTGCCCACCGTCGCCGTGCGCGCCGGCAAGTTAGAGAAATTGCTGGAAGCGGTGGAAAGCTACCTCGCCCACCCGCCCAAAATGCAGCGCGATCTGGAATGGCACGAACCGGTCGGGCACGAGCTGCGTGA
>JBEIOT010000035.1:0-11607 GCA_040377415.1 Azospirillum sp.
CAGTTGTTGATCTTGTGCGCACCGGTGTGGTTCAGCTCGTCGCGTTTGAAATAGATCTTTGCGCCGCCGAGCTTGGCGGTGAGGCGCTCGGCATAATAAAGCGGCGACGGGCGGCCGACGTAATGTTTCATCAGGTCGTCGAACTGCGCGCGGAAGGCGGGGTCGACCTTCATCGCATTGTAGGCCTTCTCGACTTCCAGAATGAGCGGCATCAGCGTTTCGGCGACGTAGCGGCCACCGTAAATGCCGAAATGACCATTCTCGTCGGGATAATTGGCGAAGTTTTTCATGCCCGTGCGTGTAGCACGGCCTCGTTGAACGCTGCAATCTTTTCCAGCGATTTGGTGCCGGGGCTGGATTCGATGCCGCTACTGACATCGACCATCGGGGCTTTGGTGGCACGCAGCGCATCGGCCACGTTGTCGGCATTCAGCCCGCCGGCGAGGAACCATGGCTTCTGAGGTTTCAGCAGCTGCAACAGCGACCAGTCGAACACCTGGCCCGAGCCACCTTCTTGGTGCGGGTGATAAGTGTCGAACAGCAAATGGGCGCTGGGTGCTTCCAACGCTTCGGCGGCGATGAGGTTATTACGGTCGCGCACCGAAATGGCGGTAATGACGGGAATGCCGGTACGCGCGGTGATATCGGCGATGCGCTTGGGGTCATTCACGCGGTGCACTTGCCAGAAATTCGGGCGTACCTGGGTGAGTATTTCGTCGAGCAGATCGAAGGAGGGGTCGACCAGCACGATAACTTTTTTCAATGAGTCCGGCGATTTAGCGGCGAGCTTCACCATTTCAGCGATCTCGACATGGCGCGGGCTGGCGAGGTGATGGATGAGGCCAATGAACGACGCGCCGGTGCGCGCCGATTCGTGAATGGCCTCGTTGGTCTTCAGGCCGCAATTCTTGATGAGGATGGTCACTTCACCACCACAGGGCGGGCGGCGAGCTCTTTTTCAAGCTGCGACACGGCGCGCTCAGAACGCTTGAGTTTGGTGCGCATGCTGGCCCAAACGCTGGCGCTGTGCAGCAGGCCGAGGAACAAGCCTGCCACGAACATGACGCAGAGAAGGATGTAGAGCGGCATTTCGCCGGAGCTGCCGAGTGGCCAGAATTCGACACTCACCGCTTCGCGGTTACTGAAAATGAAGGCGATAATGAGGAGGGCGAGAACGCCGTAGCCGACAATGCCGACGATACGAAGCATTACTCTTTCGGGATCACGTTGGTGATACGCTCGCGAAGTTCCTTACCGGTGCGGAAGTAAATTGCGTTGCGCGAACCCACGTTCACCATGGCACCGTTCTTCGGGTTGCGTGCGGCGCGGGCTTCGCGCTCACGCACCGAGAATGCGCCAAAGCCACGCAATTCCACACGATTTCCGGTGGCGAGCGCTTTGGTGATTTCATCGAACATGGTGTTCACCAGCACTTCGATATCGCGCTGGTATAGATGAGGATAACGTTTGCTTAGGCGTTGGATGAGTTCTGACTTGGTCATTTCTCTAGCCTTATCATGGTGTTATTGCACGGGTGAATGCTGCCAGATGCTTATAAGCCCGTCAAGGCCAATTGCACGTTTCCCGAAAATTTCTATTCCAGTCCATTGGCTTAGGCGGCCAAACAGGCTCTCATACTTGGGTTTGGGCTCCACGAGCTCGATTTCCAGACCCTTATCGAGCTTCTTCTCGGTCACCAGCCAATCCTTGGCTTCGTCGGTGCCGCCGATACCGTCGATAAGTGCGACGGGAACGGCTTCGCGACCGCTATAGACGCGGCCATCGGCCAGCTCGCGCACGCGCTCGGGGCTAAGGCCACGGCGGGTTGCGACCATGCCGACGAACTGGTCGTAGGCTTCCATGACCGAGCCATGCAGCAGCTCGCGCTCTTCGTCGGTGATGGGGCGGGTGAGGGACGGCACGTCCTTATATTTGCCCGAAGTGATAGTGATGGGGTTAACGCCGAGCTTCTTGGCCAGCTCACTGACCTCGACCGATTCGAGCAGCACGCCGATGGAGCCGGTGAGGGTGCTGTTGCGTGCGAGCACGTGATCGGTGCCGAGGCTGGCCATGTAGCAGGCGCTGGCGCATAGCGTGCGCATCACACCGATAACAGGTTTTTCTTTCGCGACCTTTTTCAGCTGCAGGTAAAGTTCTTCGCCGCCGAAGGTAGTGCCGCCGGGTGAATCGAACGACACGATGAGCGCTTTGGCGTCCTTGTCCTCGAGAATTTCTTTGATGAGCTCATCGCGGTCGGCATCGTCGGTGATGATGTCGTCGATGTTAATTTCGGCGATGTAGCCTTTGCCGGGGAGGCCGCCGGGTTTCTTGGCCGAAGCTGGGCCATATTGCTGCGCGACCAGCACGCCTGCAACGACGAGCGCCAGAATGGCAAGCCCACGCCATGTACCAAGCCCACGCTTCAAACGTTTGCGGTCAGCAAGCAGATCACCTTCGGACATTGGAAAACCTCATAAAGAAAAAGCCCCGCTAGGTGTGCCTAGCGGGGCTTCATTCGTCAAGACGTAACGTCGATTACTCGGCGTCGGCGTCTTTCTTCGTCGACTTCGCAGCCGGCTTCTTCTTGGTGCCAGCTTCTTCAAGCGCAGCGCCCAGGATGTTGCCGAGCGTTGCGCCCGAATCGGATGAGCCGTACTCGTCGATGGCGCGCTTGTGCTCGTCCATCTCGAGAACTTTGATGCTCACGCCGACTTTGCCGGTGCGCTTGTCCACAGTGGTTACTTTTGCATCGACGCGGTCACCCACGGCGAAACGCTCAGGGCGTTGATCTTGACGATCGCGGCTGAGGTCGTTGCGCTTGATGTAGGTGGTCATGCCTTCAGCGATCTCGACTTCGATACCGTCTTTATCGACTGCGATGACTTTGCAGGTGACGACTTGGTTCTTGCGGTATTCCGAGGTGACATCGCCAGCAGGATTCTCTTCCAGCTGCTTGATGCCAAGGCTGATGCGCTCTTTCTCGATATCGATAACGAGGATGCGCGCCGAAACCTTGTCGCCCTTCTTGTAAGCCTTGATGGCTTCTTCGCCGGGCTGGCTGTAGCTGATGTCGCTGTGGTGAACGAGACCGTCGATCTCGCCAGCGAGGCCCACGAACAGACCGAAGTCGGTGATGTTACGCACTTCACCTTCGATGATGTCGCCTTCTTTATGGGTCGAAGCGAAGTTGTTCCACGGATTGTCGATCACTTGCTTCATGCCGAGGCTGATGCGGTGCTTGTTAGCATCCACGTCGAGGACCTGAACTTCCACTTCTTGACCGGTCTGCACCAGTTTCGACGGGTGAACGTTCTTCTTGGTCCAGCTCATCTCAGACACGTGTACGAGGCCTTCGATGCCCGACTCGAGTTCAACGAACGCACCGTAATCGGTGATGTTCGTGATCTTGCCCTGCATGCGTGCGCCGGGGGTGAACTTGTGAGCTACGCCTTCCCACGGGTTGGCTTCCAGCTGCTTCATGCCGAGGCTGATGCGCTTGGTCTCTTGATCGAATTTGGTCACGATCACGCGAACTGCATCACCGATGCTGAACACTTCGCTCGGGTGATTGATACGCTTCCAGCTGATGTCGGTCACGTGCAGCAGGCCGTCAACGCCGCCCATGTCGATGAACGCACCGTAATCGGTGATGTTCTTGACGATACCGTCGAGGATCTGGCCCTCGGCGATCTTGTCGAGCAGCTGGCCGCGTGCTTCAGCGCGCGACTCTTCCATCACAGCGCGGCGCGAAACCACGATGTTGCCACGACGGCGGTCCATTTTCAGGATCAGGAACGGTTGCTTGATGTTCATCAGCGGGGTCACGTCCTTGATCGGACGGATGTCGACTTGGCTGCCCGGCAGGAACGCGACAGCGCCCTGGATGTCCACGGTGAAGCCACCTTTCACGCGACCGAAGATAACGCCTTCGATCTTGGTCTGGTTCTTGTGGATCTCTTCCAGTTTCACCCACGATTCTTCGCGGAGTGCTTTTTCGCGGCTGAGCTGAGCTTCGCCATGACGGTTCTCGATGCGCTCGATGTAAACATCGAACACGTCGCCAATTTTAATTTCGGGGAGAACGCCTGCAACAGCGAATTCTTTCAGCTCGATGCGGCCTTCGGATTTCAGGCCCACGTCGATGATGGCGAGGTCTTTCTCGATACCAACGATGGTGCCTTTAACGACGCTGCCTTCGGCAACTTTGCCAGCGGCGCTGTTCTCGAACAGATCAGCGAAGCTTTCGCCGGTCGAGAAGGGAGTTTCTTTTTCTACGGGGGTGGTTTCGTCTTGCTCGTCGTCGTACGCGCGAGCTTTTGCGGCTGATGCCATGGTAGGGTCTCTTTCAAAAGAGGTTGCTGAATCACTCGGGCAGAATTGCCGTCGCGCCCCCACGCACCCGCGAGGGGGACGGGTTTCATAGGCCAAATGGCCGGTAAAGCAAGGGTTTTTTGCCCTTAAACCATTCTTTAAGGGTCGTGGGTTACACTAACCGCATGGCCGACAAGCAAATGGACCAATTCGACCTTTCCAAACTGCCGCCGCAGAGCACGCCAGCGCTGCCCGAATCGGTAAGGGACCAAGTGCGTGCGATGAAAGCATCCGAAGCCCGTTTGGGCAATGCGATGGAAGCGATCGAGCCCGAGAACGCCGGTGGAAATTTCAAGGCGACCGTATTCGAAGCGCCCAATTTGAAGGTCAACGCCATCGGCAAAGTGCTCGGCGCTAATGTGCGCGCGAAGTTCTAAGTGATTGTCATAAAAGCTTAAAAATCCAACGCATCATGATGCTCATGGCCGACAATGCGGTCAATCATGTCGGCTTGGTGCAGGCGTCGCTAAGTGAGGGTGAGCCAGCTGCTCAGCTGATAATATCCACAGTTATTTGAACGGTCGTTTAAGTGATTTTGAGGCATGTCAGAATCGTCACCAAAGCTTCACACATATGACGTCACGTTGCCGCTAAAAGCTTCGCAACGAACGAAGGAGAGAATGATGCGCGATGAACTGGAACTAACGGGTAGCATGGTCGATGATCGTGCAGGACGTAGCCATGTGGCCGCACTCGAGTATCGCAATTTCATCGACCTGGTAGCAGGTTCGGAACTGGGAAAAGTGATGCATCGGCTGGAACCCAGCGCTTTGCGCACTGCCGTGCGTGAAAAAATCGAAGATGTGTACGCGCACGCGCATCTCTACCAAAGCGGTGTGAACCTTCAGTCCGATATGCTCGCCAAACGCGTCCATAGCCTCGGCCACAGCCTTGGGGAATTGATGGCGCAGGAACACGACAGCTTCCCGTTGAAGGGTGGCACGGAAAGCTACTACCAAATGGGTCAGCGCATGGCCGAAGAATTCGATAAGTGGGCCAGCGAGCCCAAGTCACGGATCCAGCGCTAGCCTAAGCGCTCAGCCAAGATCCGCATCACGTTCTGATAGACCTCGTTGGCGGTCATGGTGCTGGTATCGAGCACGATGGCGTCTTCGGCGGGTTTGAGCGGGGCGACCGAACGGTTCGCATCGCGCGCATCGCGCTCACGCAGATCATCGAGCACCGAATCATAATCCACGGTCACGCCGTAATCTTGCAATTGGCGATGGCGACGTTTGGCGCGTGCTTCGAGGGACGCGGTGATGAACAATTTCACGTTCGCATCGGGGCAGATGATGGTGCCGATATCGCGACCATCGAGCACAGCACCGCCGTCGCGTGCGGCGAACTGGTGCTGGTAATCAAGCAATGCTTCACGCACTTCGGGAATGGCCGAAATGATGGAGGCGGCCTGGCCGATGCGTTCGCCGCGGATCTTGGGATTCGCCAGATCCTGCGGTTGAATGGCGCGTGCAGCGGCCGATGCGGCGGCCACGTCTTCGGGTTTCTGGTCGGCATAAAGTACGCGCATAGCGGTGGCGCGATAAAGCGAGCCGGTATCGAGATAGCCAATGTCGTAATGGTCTGCCACGCGGCGCGCGAGCGTGCCTTTGCCGGATGCCGCGGGGCCATCGACGGCGATGACGAGGCGGCCCTTGCGGCGCGATGCGGATTTCTCTTCGACGATATTCGCGCCGAGGCCTTTCATCAGCCCCATGAAGTTGGGGAAGCTGGTCGCGATGGCGCGGCAGTCATCGGCAGTGATGGGTTGTTCGCTGACCATGCCGAGCACGAGGAAGCTCATGGCGATGCGGTGATCGTAATGCGTGGTAACGGTGGCGCCACCTTTGGGGCCGTGACCGGAACCGTAGACGATGAGGTTGTCGCCTTCTTCGATGGCTTCGACACCGCAAGCGCGCAAGCCTTCGATGATGGCGGCGAGGCGATTGCTTTCTTTCACGCGTAATTCTTCAACACCCTGCATCACCGTTTTGCCGGTGGCGCACGCGGCGGCCATGGCGAGGATGGGGTATTCATCGATCATGCTGGGCGCACGGTGCGAAGGTACGGTGACTTCATGCAGCGCGGAATATTTCGCGGTGATGTCGCCCACATCTTCGCCACCCATGGTGCGACGATTGCTGATGGTGATGTCGCCACCCATTTCGATGAGCGTGTCGATCAGGCCGATGCGCAACGGGTTAAGGCACACGTTGGTGATGGTGACATTCGAACCCGGCACGATGAGCGCCGCAACGATGGGGAAAGCGGCGCTGCTTGGGTCGGCCGGCACGTGGAATTCACGATCCTGCGGGCGCTGTTCCTGCTGGCCGCGAAGCGCAACGGTGACTGCGCCGGTCTTGTCGGTCGTGCTTTCGATGTCGATGCCGAAGAAGCGTAGCATCTTCTCGGTATGGTCGCGCGTGGCTTCGGGCTCGATAACCGTGGTGATGCCCATGGTGTTGAGGCCCGCCAACAGAATGGCCGACTTCACCTGTGCCGATGCGACGGGCAGGGTGTAGGTGATGGGAATGCTTTTGGCGCAACCCTGCATAGCCAGCGGTAAACGGCCACCGTCACGCGTCATGAACTGTGCGCCCATTTGCTGCAATGGGGTGATAACGCGCTGCATGGGGCGTTTCTTCAGCGAATCATCGCCGGTGAAATGGGTGGTGTAGGGGTAAGGCGCAAGCAGGCCCATCATCAGCCGCGCGGCGGTGCCGGCATTGCCCATGTCGAGAATATCAGCTGGTTCGTGGAGCCCGCCGATGCCCGCGCCCTTGATGGTCCATGTGCCACCCTGGCTACGCTCGATGGAAACGCCGCAATGACGCAACCCTTTCGCGGTCGAAAGCACATCCTCGCCCTCGAGCAGGCCATGCACATGCGTGGTGCCCAGCGCCTGCGAAGCGAGCATGAGCGCGCGATGCGAGATCGACTTGTCGCCCGGCACGGTGATGCTGCCCTGCAAGTTTTTCACTGCGTGCGAAATAGCGGGCGCTGCAGCATCGTGATGATTATGCGTGGAGGATGTCATTAAACCTGTTGCGTTTTAGTTGAAGCTCATTCTTACTGAATTGGAGCAGTGGCTTACTTCAACTATCGAGCCACATCAACTATTTGCATCGCCTTACGGAGCTAGAACAGAATGACTGCCAATCTTGGAACCAAACGCCAGTGCCCCAAATGCGCGGCAAAGTTCTATGATTTCGGAGCAATTGACCCGATCACTTGCCCGAAATGCGCCAAGACCTGGAAAGAGGACGCTCCGGCGAAACCCGCCAAGGCGAAGAAGGAAAAACCCGTGCCCGTGAAAAAGGCGGTGGTGAAGAAATACGAGGACGACGACGTGCCAAGCGGCCTGCCCGAAGTGGATGATGGCGAGCTTGAGGACATGGAGCCGATGGAAGACGAAGAGGTCGAAATGACCTCGCTGGAGGAAGTCGAAGAGCACGACGAGGGCGATGAAGTCGATCCCAACTCTGACGACGCCGAAGATGAGATGTTCACCGAGATGGTGGGCGAAGAGAAACTGGTCGACGACCTTGATGAATACATCGAGACAGACGCTGACCATGAAGAAGACGAAGACGGCGAAGAGGAATAACCCACGGTGCGTATCGTCACCAAAGAGCCTGAAGCTCACCTGATCGAGTTGCTGAACCTCGTGGCGGAGCAACGTCAGGGGTGGCAGGCCATCGCGTTCAACTTCAGCAAGCTGCTCGAGCATTACCGCAGCGAATACCAGATCAAGATCGCCACCAACCTTATGAACGACCTGCTGGGCGACCGCGATGGCGCGATCTACCAGTGCGACGATTCCAATATCTATGTGATGGTGCGCCACCTGCCGCGCCCGCTGCTGGACAAGATGATCTTCCAGCTGCGCTATTTGTTCATGGATGATCCGCTCGCCTACCATAACGATGGCGAAGAGAACCCCGAATTCGCCAGCGTGTACGAGATCGAGGAAGACTGGGAACGCTTCATGGATATCTGCAAGCGCCGCTTGGTGATGCGCGTGCGCAAGAGCCATACCGCGCCTGTCGCTGCGGCCGGACGGCCTGTTGAGGCGAACCCCGCCATGGCGGCGGCGGGCATCAAGCCCATCCAGTTCCCCAAGGCCGAGCTTCGCTATTTCACTGCGGCATCGCTCGCCAACATTGAAGAAACGCTGAAGGCCACTGACATTACCTCGGCCGTGCGCCGCCAGCCGGTGGTGGCTATGATGGATGGCACCGTGCGTACTGTGTTCGACGAGATGTACATCAATATCAACGCGCTGCGCAAAAGCTTGAACACCGAAATTGACCTGCTCAGCAACCGTTGGCTGTTCAAATACCTGACCCAGCGGCTGGATGAACGTATGTTGGAGTCGGTGCAGAAAAGCCCGGCGCGCTACCTTGCCAACCCAGCGAGCCTGAATCTCAACATCACCACGGTGCTGTCGACGCGATTCGCGGAATTCGATGCCGCTATTAAGCCAAGCACCAAAGTGTCGCTGGTGGTGGAATTGCAAATCGACGACGTGCTGGCCGACATGCGCGGCTTTGGCATCGCCAAGGATATCGTGCAAAAGCTGGGCTACCGCGTGTGTTTGGATGGCTTGACGGACATGAACTTCCCCCAGGTCGACCGCCAGCGACTGGGCTTTGACCTGGTGAAAGTCGCCTGGAGTGGCGACGGCGAGAAAGACGCCAAGTCCGATAAGAATGCGAGCTTCGCGGAAGCCGTGAAGCGCTGCGGCGCCAATCGCGTCATCCTCACCCGCTGCGATACGGTCGAGGCGCAGGAATTCGGCAAGGCGCTGGGCATCAACCTGTTCCAGGGCCGCTATTTCGATGGCCTCGTGAACCGTGGGTCCGAGAACTAAATGATCGAATGGATCGCAGCCCATCAATTCGTACTGACGGGCATCATTTTCATGCTGGTCATTGGTCCTGCCATCGGCAATTACGCGTGCTCCGTCATCTATCGCCTGCCGCGCGGCCAAACGCCGTTCGAGCGGCACCCGTTCTGCGGTAGCTGCGGCGCGGACCTTAAACCCATCGACCTGTTCCCCATTATTTCGTGGTGCCTGACCGGCGGCAAATGCCGCTATTGCCGCAGCGCGGTGCCCATTCTCTATACCTATGTGGAGATCGCCTGCGCGGCGGTGTTCGTGTTCTACTTCATTGGCTTCGGCATTGGTGAAGTGTTCTTGCTTGCAGCGGCCTATGCGGTATTCACCATCATCCTTGCTGCCATTCAGTGGCAGCAGGGCTGGGTGTCGGCGAGTATCTATAGCTACGCATTCCTGTTCGCCGCGCTGCTGCGCACCATGGTCGACGGCACCATTTTCGGCTGGGTGCAAACGAGTTTCGTGACGCTAGTCGCATGCCTCGTCGTGCAAAAGCTGCACAGCGTGGTGATGCGCAACGAGTTCTGCCCGTTCGATACACCATGGATCTGGTGGCTGACGCTGATGGCAGTGTGGATCCCCTACGCCGACCTCGGCGCACTGGCCGTGCCGGTGGCGCTATTACTTATTTTTCGCTTCCTGTGCAGCACGGCGGGACCGTTCGTGCTTGTCCCGATTAGCGCGTTCGCGCTTTTGCTTCCGCTGGCGATCTAAGATCTTTTTGGCGTATTCGTAGAGAATGAATTCGACCGTGCGCACGGGCGAAGTTGCGCGCGAAGCGAAGAGCGCAGCATGGGTTGGGTCATTCACCTGTGCATTCACCCAACGTAAATAATCGAGATAACGTGCCTGATTGTTATAAGTAGGCTCACGCTGCAAGCCAAATACCCATGCCACCCGCGAATCCCAAATGGGAAAGACCGATGGCCGTAATACGTGCAGGGCTTTGCTGGTGCCGACCCAGCTATTGCCGATGATGCCGTCGGTAAATTTGGCAAGCACATCGGGCGCATTGTCAGCGGTGAAATTGGGCAACTCCCGAGCATAAGCCTCCAGCACAGATATGGGTGAAAGCAGGCCCATCATAGTGGGCATCCAGGAGTAAACGGCGTGCGCAGCCAGAATAACATCATCAGCACTGTAGGTGGCGCGATCAGAAAAATGGCGGACGATGAAGTCGTAATTAAATTGACTGGCACCCCTGCCAGCACCCACTGCGCGCGCCATTTTTTCAAGCGAGCGCCGCTCGGTGAGCATTATTCGACCGTGACCGATTTAGCGAGGTTGCGCGGCTGGTCGACATCGGTGCCTTTAAGCACGGCGGTGTTGTAAGCCAGCAGCTGCGCGGGAATGGCGTAGAGGATGGGCGCCACCATCGGGTGCACGGTGGGTAGCACGATGGTTTCCACCGCAATATCCTTTAACTCCTTGGCACCGGCAGCATCGGAGAAAATGACGATGCGGCCACCGCGTGCGGCAGCTTCCTGAATGTTGCTGGCGGTCTTCTCGAACAAATGGTCCTTCGGTGCGAAGGCGATGACCGGCACCGATTCGTCGATGAGGGCGATGGGGCCGTGCTTCATTTCGCCTGCGGCATAGGCCTCGGCGTGAATATAGCTAATTTCTTTCATCTTCAGTGCGGCTTCGTGCGCAATGGCGAAGCTGGTGCCGCGGCCGATGAAGAGCATATCGCGTGCGTGCTGAATTTTCTCGGCGAGTTTTTCCAGCGCGTCGGCGTTGTGCAAAATTTCCGACGCACGGGCCGGAACCTCGGCCAGCGCATGGGTGAGGCGGGCCATTTCATCGGGCTTCAGGGTGCCGCGCGCTTCGGCAGCGGCCAGCGCAAAGGCGGCCAATACGGTGAGCTGCGTGGTGAAGGCTTTGGTCGAAGCAACGCCGATCTCGGGTCCGGCATGGGTGAAAAGAGTGACCTCGGCCTCGTGATGCATGCTGGATTCGGGCACGTTCACTAATGCAACGGTATGCTGGCCCTGGGCTTTGGCGTAGCGCAGTGCGGCGAGGGTATCTGCCGTTTCGCCCGATTGCGAAATGACGAGCGTGAGCCCGCCTTTTTCCATAAGGGGTTCGCGGTAGCGGAATTCCGATGCCACATCGATATCGACGGGGATCTTCGCCAGCGACTCGAACCAGTAACGCGCCACGAGCCCGGCGTAATATGACGTGCCGCAGGCGACAATGGTGATGCGCGACAGCTTGGCGAGGTCGAACGGCAATTCCGGCATGGTGATGCGGCCGGTGGTGGGATTGTAGTAAACGTTGAGCGTCTGACCGATGACCGAAGGTTGCTCAAAAATTTCTTTGAGCATGAAATGGCG
>JBEIOT010000175.1:0-4101 GCA_040377415.1 Azospirillum sp.
ACCGTGCAGGTCATCCCGCACGTCACCAACCTCATCAAGGACTTCGTGAAAGCCGATGCCGACAAAGAGGATTTCGTACTCTGCGAAATTGGCGGCACCGTGGGCGATATCGAAGGCCTGCCGTTCTTTGAAGCCATTCGCCAACTTGGCTACGAACTGGGTCGCAACCGCGTGCTGTTCATGCACGTCACGCTGGTGCCCTACATCGCCGCCGCAAAAGAACTGAAAACGAAACCCACCCAGCACTCGGTGAAAGAGCTGCGCAGCATCGGCATCCAGCCCGATATCATCGTCTGCCGCGCCGACCGCGAAATTCCCGTGGGCGAGAAAAATAAGATCGCCCAATTCTGTAACGTGCCGGAAGCCAATGTGGTGAGCGCGCTGGATGCCACCAGCATCTACAAAGTGCCCAAGAACCTGCATCTGGAAGGCCTTGATACCCAAGTGCTGTCGCATTTCCGCGTGAAGTCGAAAAAGAAACTCTCGCTCAAAGAGTGGGACCGCATCGTGAAGCGCTTCGAATCGCCGCGCGGTGAAGTGAACGTGGCGCTGGTCGGCAAATACACCGGCATCGGCGACATCTACAAATCACTGACCGAAGCGCTCGACCATGCGGGCATCGAGAACAACGTGCGGGTGAACCTGCAGTGGATCAACAGCCGCGTCTTCGAATCGGCCGATGCCGAGCGCAAACTGCAAGGGGTGGATGCGATCCTCGTGCCCGGCGGCTTCGGTGAAGAAGGCGTCAAAGGTAAGATCGCGGCAGTCACCTATGCGCGCGAAAATAAAATTCCGTATTTCGGCATCTGCTACGGCATGCAAGTCGCCGTCATCGAAATGGCGCGCAACCTGTTGGGCGTGAAAGACGCGACCTCCAGCGAGTTCAACGCACCGGTGACCAAAGACCCACGCGGCCAACTCGTCGGCCTCATGACCGAGTGGACGGTCGATGGCGTGAAGCACACCCGTAGCAAAGAATCCGACATGGGCGGCACCATGCGCCTTGGTAAATTCCCGTGTGAGATTTCACCGGGTTCGCTTGCGGCCAAAATTTACGGCAGCACGCGCATTTCCGAGCGCCACCGCCACCGCTACGAAGTGAACATGAACTACGCCGACGAATTCGCGCAACATGGCGTGGTGTTCAGCGGCACGTCGCCGGATGGTAAACTGCCCGAGATCGTGGAAATTAAAGGCCATCCGTTCTTCATCGCTGTGCAGTATCACCCCGAGTTCAAATCGCGCCCGTTCGCTGCGCACCCCATCTTCGCCAGCTTCGTCGAAGCCGCCAAGAAACGCGCGAACGCCGCCCAGCCCAAACTGGTGAAGAAAGCGAAAGCGGCATGAAACAGACCCATGTAAAAGCCGGTAACGTTACTTTCGGCAACGATCTGCCGCTGAGCATCATCGCGGGCCCATGCCAGATGGAATCTCGCGATCATGCGATGGAAGTGGCGGGGCGCCTGAATGAGATCGCCAAAGAGAAGAACGTCGGCATCGTGTACAAAACGAGCTACGACAAAGCCAACCGCACGAGCCTGAAAGGCCAGCGCGGCATGGGGCTGGAGAAATCGCTCGCCGTGTTCGACGAAATTCGCAAGACCTTCGGCATGGCGACGCTGACCGACGTGCATGAAATTGAACATTGCGCCGCTGTCGCGCCCGTTATCGACATTTTACAAATTCCAGCCTTCCTCTGCCGCCAGACGGATCTGCTCATCGCCGCCGCAAAAACGGGCCGCGTGGTGAACGTGAAAAAAGGCCAGTTCCTCGCGCCGTGGGACATGAAGAACGTGGTCGCTAAAATTAGCGAATCGGGCAACGAGAACATCATGCTCACCGAGCGTGGCGCTAGCTTCGGCTACAACACATTGGTCGTCGATATGCGCAGCCTGCCCATCATGGCCGCCACCGGCTACCCCGTCATTATGGATGCCACGCACGCTGTGCAGCAGCCGGGCGGGCAGGGCACCAGCAGCGGCGGCCAGCGCGAATTCGTGCCGACCATCGCTAAGGCTGCGGTATCGGCAGGCATCGCGGGGGTTTTCATCGAGACCCACCCCGACCCTGATAATGCGCCGAGCGACGGCCCGAACATGGTGAAACTGGCCGACCTGCCAGCCTTGCTCGACCAGCTCATCGCCTTCGACAAGCTGGCAAAGAGTTTCTAGGCCATGACCGATTGGCGTAGTCTGCTCCACAAAGACAAGACACTTCGTGGCTATGAGGACATCAAAGAAGAATTCATGGCGGCGTTGACGACTGAGTTCGGCATCGAATTCAATGACGAGGCCTATGGTATCGACGCAGACCTGGCGAATGCATTGATCGACGTGAATTGCGAGATCAGCGTTTATACCCGTGATTGGATCTTGCATCTGCTGGGCGAAGCGCGCCCGGAGATCGGCTTCGGTGTATCGCGCGAAGACCTGGATGCGCATATCGAGAATATCGCCGAGGAAATACTTCACCTGCACGATAAGGGCTATAGCGTGGGGGATACGGTGGAAGACGCCGCCCGCGTAAAGCCCCAGATCGCTGTTGCTGAGAGTGAATCGGTTAATGATGTTGCCAAGCGCGTCAAACATTGCTTTGAGCAGGTCGAAGCACATCTGCTTCCGCCCACCCAAAGTCCATCCTTATAGAGTTTATCATGACCACCATCGCCCAACTCAACGCCCGCGAAATTCTCGATAGCCGTGGCAACCCAACCGTCGAGGTGGATGTGTTGTTGGAAAACGGTGCGTTCGGTCGTGCAGCGGTGCCGTCAGGCGCATCGACCGGTGCATTTGAAGCGCTGGAGCTGCGCGATGGCGATAAGGGCCGCTACCTTGGCAAAGGCGTGCGCAAAGCCGTTGATAATGTCATTGCGCTCAATGAACATCTGCGCGGCGTATCGGTGATGGATCAGGTGCGCTTCGATGAGGCGCTCATCGCCCATGACGGTACCGAGAATAAATCGAACCTCGGCGCGAATGCCATGCTCGGCGTATCGCTCGCAGTGGCCAAGGCCGCCGCGCAAAGCGCTGGCTTGCCGCTATTCCGCTATATCGGCGGTACGCAAGCTACCGTTCTCCCGGTGCCGATGATGAACATCATCAACGGCGGCGCGCATGCCGACAATCCCATCGACATCCAGGAATTCATGATCATGCCGGTGGCCGCGCCGACCATGAGCGATGCCATCCGCATGGGTGCCGAGATCTTCCACGCGCTGAAGAAGCAGCTGAAGGACGCAGGCCATAATACGGGTATCGGCGATGAGGGCGGTTTCGCCCCGAACCTGAAATCGGCGGAAGACGCGTGCAGCTTCATCTGCAAAGCCATCGAAGCGGCAGGCTATCGCCCGGGCGACGAAGTGCTGTTGGCGCTGGATGCCGCAAGCAGCGAATTCAACAAGAACGGCAAATACGAGCTGACGGGCGAGGGTAAGTCGCTCGATGCCGCGGGCATGATCGCCTACTACGAAAACCTCGTTTCCAAATACCCCATCATCTCCATCGAGGACGCCATGGGCGAGCACGACCACGAGGGCTGGGCCGCCATCACCCGTGCGATGGGCCAAAAGGTGCAGCTGGTGGGCGACGATCTGTTCGTCACCAACCCACGTATTCTCGCCGAAGGTATCGACAAAGGCCTGGCCAATGCGCTGCTGGGGAAAGTGAACCAGATCGGCACGCTGACCGAAACCTTGCGCGCCGTGGAAATGGCGCACCGCGCTGGTTACCGCGCCGTGATGAGCCACCGCTCGGGCGAGACGGAAGACACCACCATCGCCCATTTGGCCGTGGCTACCAACTGCGGCCAAATTAAAACCGGCGCGCCATGCCGCACCGACCGCACCGCGAAATACAACGAACTCATCCGCATCGAAGAAATGCTGGGTCAGTCGGCGGTGTATGCAGGGCTGGGCTTCAACAAGTAATTTTTCACAGCTCGGCAAATTCGCCACAGCGATGTTAAGTGCATGATTTGATTGCTCTATAATCACAGTCATTGAATGAATGAATAGTGGGCGGCTGGTCGCGCGTTCATTCGCAGCGCTTAAGCCCCACTAAACACTGGAAGAACCCCGCGCAAGCTGTTATAAATCCACTACTA
>JBEIOT010000042.1:0-11034 GCA_040377415.1 Azospirillum sp.
CAAGAAGGTCGGGCTCGTCCTGATCAACGTCAATATCACTGACATCACCGACGAGAGCGGTTACATCGACGCGATCGGCCAAAAGGCGGCCAGCACCGCGATCCAACAAGCCCGCGGCGACGTCGCCGAACAAGAGCGCATCGGCGAAAGCCGCGTTGCCGAAATGGAACGCGACAAAGTGATTCAGGTCGCGAGCGCGGTCAAGCTGCGTGAGATCGGCATGCGTGAAGCGGCGCAGGAACAAGCCGTGCGCGTGGCAACGCTCGATAAAGAGCAAAAAATCGCCGAGCAACAAGCGGCTTTCCAGCGGGAAGCGGCGGTCAAACGCGCCGCCAACACCATCGCCAAACTACCGGTCAGCGTCGAGCCGCCGGTCGTCCTACGCATCGAGCCTTAAGGAGGCCATCATGACAGCAGCTCCCTACCGCAACGAACCGGCCAATAAAGAATGGATCATGGATCGCAACTTCGCACTCGAAGCCGTGCGCGTGACCGAAGCCGCCGCGCTGGCCTGTTCGCACTGGGTGGGCCGTGGCCGCGAGAAAGACGCCGACCAGGCAGCCGTGAACGCGATGCGCGAAGCGCTCAACGGCCTTACCATCGACGGCACGGTCGTCATCGGTGAAGGCGAACGCGACAAAGCACCCATGCTCTACATCGGCGAAAAAGTCGGCACCGGCACCGGCCCGCGCATCGACATTGCGCTCGACCCGCTGGAAGGCACCACTATCTGCGCCACCGCTGGCCCTAACTCGCTGGCCGTGCTGGCGATGGCCGAGCATGGCGGCTTCCTGCACGCGCCGGATGTCTACATGGATAAGATCGCCGTTGGCGGCGGATTGCCCGAGGGCGTCATCGACCTCGACAACAGCGTGAAAGTGAATTTGCAGAACCTCGCGAAAGCGAAGAAGAAAGAGATCAGCGATCTCGTTGTCACCATCCTGCTACGCGACCGTCACGAAGAAAAAATTGCGCTGCTGCGTGAAGCAGGTGCGCGCGTGCAACTCATCGGCGACGGCGACGTTGCAGGTGTGATTGCCACCGCCACGCCAAGCACCGGCGTCGACATGTATCTCGGCATCGGCGGCGCACCGGAAGGTGTGCTGGCGGCTGCCGCACTGCGCAGCACCGGCGGGCAAATGCAAGGCCGCCTGTTATTCTCGGAAGAAGACGAAAAAGCCCGCGCCACGCGCATGGGCATCACCGATTTCTCGCGCAAATACACCATGCTCGACATGGCCAAAGGCGACGTGATGTTCGCGGCAAGTGGCGTGACCGACGGCAGCATGCTTAAGGGCGTGAAGCGCTGGGCCGGTGGCGCCAGCACGCACAGCATCGTGATGCGCAGCAAGACCGGCACCGTGCGCTGGATCGAAGCGCAACATAACTTTGGTCTAAAAACCGAAATTTAGTTTTTAGTGGCTTCGCAAGATCCGACATGCTGTCGGATTGCTGCGCGCAGCTTCGCTGGCTGATGGCTCGCGAGGTCTACTGACCTCGAACGGAGTGTTATTCGAATGCATATCGCCGCTTCATCGACCGCTTCCGGCCTCGCGTGGGTTCCCCGCGCGGCGGACGCACGCGCCGCGCTAGCCATGGCGCAGCAACACGGCCTCCCCGAATTACTCGCCAACATTCTCACCGGTCGCGGCATCGGCATCGATGATGCGCTGCAGTTCCTCACGCCCACATTGCGCGATCAGCTGCCCGACCCGTTCCACCTGAAGGACATGGACAAAGCCGTTGCTCGCATCGTGCGTGCTATTGAGAGCAAAGAGACCGTCGCCATCTTCGGCGATTACGATGTGGACGGCGCGACCAGCACCGCGCTGCTGTGGCATTTCCTTGCGCCACTGGGTGTGCGCGTACTGCCTTACATTCCCGACCGCGCGAAGGAAGGCTACGGCCCTACCATTACTGCGTTTGACGCGCTCATCGCCGATGGCGCGCAGCTCATCATCACCGTCGATTGCGGCACCATGGCGCACGCCCCCATCGCGCATGCGAAGGCCAAGGGTGTCGATGTGGTCGTGCTCGATCACCACATCAGCGGTAGCGAGCTGCCGGCTGCGCACGCGCTGGTGAATCCCAATCGATTCGATGAAACATCCGACCAGCGACATCTCGCCGCCGTGGGCGTCACGTTCCTCACGCTTGTCGCACTCAACAAAACGCTGCGTGAAAAAGGTTATGCGAATGCCGACCTGCTTGGCCTGCTCGATATGGTCGCACTCGGCACCGTGTGCGATGTGATGCCGCTGACCGGATTGAATCGTGCGTTCGTTTCGCAGGGCTTGAAGCTGCTGGGCCAACGCCGCCAACGCGGGCTTGCCGCACTGGCGGATGTGGCGAACCTCAACGAATCGCCCAGTGCCTACCATCTCGGATTCATCTATGGCCCACGTATCAATGCTGGTGGGCGCGTGGGCGAGGCTGGGCTGGGCGTGCGCCTGCTCACCAGCGACGATGACGGGCAACTGCAAGACACCGCACTGCGCCTGCACAAGCATAACGCCGAACGCCAAGCTATCGAAGCCGGTGTGCTGGAGAAGGCGCTGGCGCAAGCCGCCACGCAAGCCAACGCCCCCGTCATTGTGGTCGCGGGCGAAGGATGGCACCAAGGCGTCATCGGCATCGTCGCGGGTCGGCTGAAAGAAAAATACTCGCGCCCTGCCGCGGTCATCTCACTCGATGGCGCAACGGGCAAAGGTTCCGCGCGCTCGGTGACGGGTGCCGATATGGGCGCGGCCATTCATGCGGCCGTGCAGCTTGGATTGCTAACGCATGGTGGTGGCCACGCCATGGCAGCGGGCTTCAGCTTAGATGCAAACAAGCTCGATGCGTTGCGCGATTATTTGTGCGAACGCATGGCGCGTGCCGTGACCGAATACGCCGAATCGCGCGTGCGCAAGCTGGATGGCTGGATCAGCACCAACAGCGCCAATGCTGAGCTGCTGGAGCAGATCGCGCGCGCCGCGCCCTATGGCCTTGGCAACCCCAGCCCGCGCTTTGGCATTCGCCATGCACGCATTCTCCATCGCAGCGTGATGAAGGACAAACACCTGAAGCTGGTGCTGGGCGACGAGACGGGCGGGCGGCTGGAAGCGGTGGCCTTTAACGTGGGTGATAGCCAGCTTGGGGCGTGGCTTGCGACCATGCCGACCCTGCACCTGGCGGGCGAGCTGACCATGAACCGCTGGCAGGGTCGCGAAACGCCGCAATTTATCGTGGAAGATGCGGCAAAACCGTAATAATTCGCCTTTGCGCGAAAGCGCTTGACTTGAGGAGCCTCGCATGGTGTTAAAGGCGCCTGTTTTCGGCCCACGCGGCCACAATAACCGGCCTCTTCGTCTAGCGGTTAGGACACGTCCCTTTCACGGATGGAACACGGGTTCGATTCCCGTAGAGGTCACCATTTCCCCCCTTGATTCTTATGCGCAGTTGGGCCAAGCATCCCAATATGCTCAACATGAACCCCAATTCCTATGGCCGTCCGCGCGCCCCGATGAAAGCCCGCCTCATCCTGGCGGTCGTCATGATCCTGTTCGCGCTGCTTTCCTATTATGGCAGCAGCGAGATGAACGAATTCACCGGTAGCGAGCAACGCGTCGCCATGACCAAGGGACAGGAAATTGCCCTCGGCCTGCAATCGGCCCCGCAGATGGCAAAAGAATTCGGCGGGCTGGACCGTGACCCAAGTGACCAGGCGCGGGTGGATGCAGTGGGTGAACGCTTGCTTCGCGGCAAATCGCTCAGCACCAGCGACTATCAATACGAATTCCATTTGCTGGCCGATCCGAAGACGGTGAACGCGTTCGCACTTCCCGGCGGGCAGGTGTTCATCACGCGCGCCTTGTACAACGAGTTGAAAACGCAAGCGCAGCTGGCGGGCGTGCTGGGTCATGAAATTGGCCACGTGGCCGCGCGTCATGGCGCACAGCATTTGGCCAAGCAACAGCTGACGCAAGGGCTGGCGGGTGCGGCTGGTGTCGCCGTCGGCGATCAGTCGGGCGCGCAGATGGCGATGATGGTCGGCCAGATGGTGAACATGAAATATGGGCGGGGTGATGAGCTGGAATCCGACCGCATCGGCGTGCGCGTGATGGGCGAGGCAGGCTACGACCCGCGCGCGATCATCGAGGTGATGAAAGTATTGAAGCGCGCCGCGGGTGCAGGGCGCCAGCCCGAGTTCTTCAGCACGCATCCGGACCCCGAGAATCGCATCAGCATGATCGAACAGGCGATCGCCGAGATCTATCCCGAGGGTGTGCCCACGGGGCTGGACGATTAGTTCGTTGCGCACTAAGTTAATGGCATGAACCAGCATTTCCAAAAAGCCCGCGAGTGGCTCACCCGCGACGAGCACAAGCAGAAGGCGCGCGAACTACGCGATGCATTCACGGAGCACCCCAGCCTGACGGGAGAAACTTACCTGCAGCATTTGTGGTTCACGGTGCGCATGGCGGTGCGCTTCCTCTACACGACGACAGTGCTGCTGATCCACGGCATCTTCCCGTTCCTGCTGATGAAAGCGGCCAGTACGCAGATCGAAGCGGTCTACAAGATCATGCGCTCGCGCGTGCCCAAGGCGCGACGTGACATCATCGATATCGATTATCAGGTGTAATGCAGCGCCTCGCCATCATCGGTTTCGGGTTTTCCGGCCTTATGCTGGTGGCGAATCTGGTGCGCCGCGCTAGCGAGTCCATCGAGATCTACATCATCGACCCGGCGCTGAACGCGCGCGGCATGGCGTATAGCACGCCGTATGAGGCCCATTTACTGAATGTGCGCGCCGCTGGCATGCATGCTTTCGCCGATGAGAAAGAGCATTTCGTGCAATGGCTGGCGGAATATCACCCGCGCTTCACGCCGCAAGATTTTGTGCCGCGCCAGATCTATGGCGATTATCTGGAGAGCATCTGGAACAGCACGCAGGAACTGTCGGCGGAGAAAAAGATTTTCCTGAAGCTGGTGCCCAGCGTGGTCGTGGCCGTGAACAAGCATAGCGATGAACTGGCGGTGCTGACGGAGCGCGGCGATGCCATTGCGGTGCAGCAAGTGGTGCTGGCCACGGGCAACGAAGTGAAGCCGGTGCAAGCACCCATCGAGCGCGTGCTGCAAGAACCGTGGACGCATGGCGCGCTGGCGCAGGCGGCAAAAGAGCAGGGGCCTATCTTACTAATCGGCACAGGTCTTACCGCCGTCGATATGGTGCTGGCCTTGCGTGCGGAAGGCTACAAAGGCGAGATCATCGCCTATTCGCGCAATGGCCTGCTGCCACAGCCGCACCGTGATTATGGTCCGGCGGAGGCGCTGGATGCCAGTGAAGTGAACGCGTTGCAGACCCTGCACCAATGGAGCGCATGGCTGCGTAAGAAAACGCGCGGCGAATGGCGTGGCGTGATCGATGGCTTGCGCCCCTTCACCCAAAGCAGCTGGCAGAAACTGCGCACGCGCCAGCAGCAACTATTCTTTAAACGCGTGGCGAGTTTCTGGGGCGTGCACCGCCACCGCATGGCACCGCAGATCGCGCAACATTTGCACAACGAGATCGGCGCGGGGCAACTGCGCGTGGTGAACCGCACCAAATTTAAAAAGCTGAAAGATACGCCGACGCTGGCCATCAACTGCACGGGCACGGAATTGAACGTGCAACGCTCGGCGCGCCCGCTGTTGAAGAACCTGCTGTCGCAACGGCTTATCGAGCCGCATGGTAACGGCGTAGGCATCGCGGTGGACGCGCATTGCCGCGCCTGGGGCGAGGCGTATCCGAACCTATTTTCCATTGGCGCGTTGATGACGGGTCAGCTACTAGAATCCACCGCCGTACCCGAGCTTCGGGTGCAGGCGCGTGATATCGCTGAGGCCCTATGCAAGTGACCGTCGAAGAAGTGATCGGCCAATCGGATTTCGCCATTTGCATGGCCATCCGCATGGAAGTGTTCGTCTTCGAGCAGGACGTACCCGCCGATATCGAATGGGATGCCTTTGATCGTACCAGCACACATTTCTTCGCTCGCGCCGATGGTAAGCCCGTGGCAACTGCGCGGTTGCGCGAGGAAAAAGGCGTCGCCAAAATTGAGCGCATGGCCGTGCGCAAGGATTATCGCGGTAAGGGTGTGGGTGACGCGCTCATTACCAAGGTCATGGAACATGCCAAGGCCAAAGGCCTCACCAAGGCATTCATCAGCGCGCAGGATCATGCGATCCCGTTCTATGAGAAGCTTGGATTTGCTCTGACCAGCGAAGGCTACATGGAAGCGGGCATTCCTCACCACGCCATGGAGCGCGCGCTTTAATCCGCCACGCGCGTGAAGCGCTTTTTCTCGATGCCATCGACCATCAGGGTGCCTTCGAACATAGCGCGCGGGCGCACCCAGAACTGACCGTTGGGATTATCATAGAGGCATTCGTAGTGAACGAGCTCTTCCAGCGTTTCGCTATGGCGCACCAGCCCAAGCACCCGATAGTGCGGGCCCTTGTAATGCTGGTAGACGCCAAGCTGCACTAGGCGCTTTGTGCTTCGCGTGCGCGGTCGAACTTCTTGCGGTCGTTCGGGTCCAAGTAACGCTTACGCAGGCGAATGTTCTTGGGCGTCACTTCCATCAGTTCATCTTCTTCGATGTAAGCAATGGCCTGCTCGAGCGTGGGAACGCGCGGCGGGGTCAGCTTCACGGCTTCGTCTTTCGAGGTCGTGCGGATGTTGGTGAGCTGCTTGGCTTTCAGCGCGTTCACTTCGAGATCGTTCTCGCGGCTGTGCTGGCCGATGATCATGCCCTGGTAAACTTTCACGCCACCCGGAATGATGAGGTAGCCGCGGTCTTCCAAGCCCCACAATGCGTAGTCGACCGCAACGCCGGTAGCGTTGGAGATGAGTACACCGTTGCGACGGCCAGCGATGTCGCCCTTGTAGGGGCCATAGCCATGGAAGATGCGCGAGAGTACGCCCGAACCACGCGTATCGGTCATGAATTCGCCCTGATAGCCGATCATGCCGCGCGCGGGGATGATGAACTTCATGCGCACTTTGCCACCCGAAGATGGGCGCATATCGATCATGTTGCCTTTACGCAGGCTGAGTTTCTCGACCACAACGCCGGAATGTTCTTCATCCACGTCGACCTGAACTTCTTCCATCGGCTCGATGGTAGCGCCAGCTTCGTCTTTCTTGAACAGTACGCGCGGACGCGATACCGAAAGCTCGTAGCCTTCGCGACGCATGGTCTCGATGAGGACACCCAGTTGCAACTCGCCGCGGCCACCGACTTCAAATGCGTCGGCTTTCTCGGTTTCTTTCACGGTGATGGCAACGTTGGATTCCGCTTCCTTGAACAGGCGGTCGCGGATCATACGCGAGGTCACTTTGGTGCCTTCGGTACCAGCCAGCGGCGAATCGTTCACGCCGATGGTGATCGCCATCGTCGGCGGATCGATCGGGGTCGCGCGCAGCGGCGATTGCAGCTCGATAGCACCCACGGTGTCGGCCACGGTGGTCTCCGTGAGGCCCGCGATGGACACGATGGAACCAGCCGGCGCTTCGTTCACCGGGTTACGCTCGATGCCGTCGAACGACAGCAGCTTGGTGATGCGGCCTTGCTCGACCACGGTACCATCGAGGCGAATGCCTTTCACAGGCATGCCAACTTTGGCGGTGCCGCTTTCGATCTTGCCGGTGAGGACGCGACCGAGGAAGTTGTCGGACTCGATGAGGGTAACGAGGAACGCGAAGGTCGCTTCTTCATCGACATCGGGTTCTTCCACGTAGCGCACGACTTCATCCATGATGCAGTGCAGGTTCTCGCGCGGATCGTTGAGGTCTTTCACCGCCCAGCCGTTACGGCCCGAAGCGTAGATGACGGGGAAGTCGAGCTGTGCGTCGTTGGCGTCGAGCGCCACGAACAGGTCGAATACTTCGTTCAATACTTCATCGACGCGCGCATCGGGGCGATCGACTTTGTTGATGACCACAATAGGACGAAGGCCCAACGCGAGGGCCTTCATCAGTACGAACTTGGTTTGGGGCATGGGACCTTCGGCGGCATCGACGAGCACGAGCACGCCATCGACCATGCCGAGGATACGCTCTACTTCACCACCGAAGTCGGCGTGGCCGGGGGTATCGATGATGTTGATGCGCTTGTCTTTCCACTGAATGCTGGTGCATTTAGCGAGAATGGTAATGCCACGCTCTTTCTCGAGGTCGTTGCTGTCCATGACGCGCTCTTCAACGCGCTGGTTGTCGCGGAAAGTGCCTGCTTGGCGCAGCATCACGTCGATCAAAGTGGTCTTGCCATGGTCAACGTGAGCGATGATGGCGATATTGCGTAATTGGGTCATGTTGTTTTTCAATAGGTTAGTGGTGGTCGGGGCATCCTCTCCCCATTGGTGCGCCGCAATACGACAGTTTTCGGCCTTTGGCTAGTCTTTTCGCCGGTGTCACGAAGCCTTAACACAAGGGCGCTATAGTAGGCTTATGACCGAACTGAACCCACTGCATGGCCAGCCCGTCTCGCCCGAGCAACAAACGGCACTCGAGCGTGAACTCGATGCGCAGGTCCCGCGCCGCGCCGATCGCCGTGGGCAAATGGACCCGCGCGATGTCGAACGCGGACGCAATAAGCAACAAATGCAGGCACACTTGGATGCCAGCCGTAACCTGTTCCTTGAAACGCGCGAGGATGTATGGCGCAGCCGCGCGGTCGATCCGAAGACCCCATTCCGCCACGGCCATCCGCCCCAACCACCGTTGCCTTTGACGGACAATCAGCTTCGTCGTGGCGAGATGACGCAGCTTGAGCGCATCAAGCACCGGGCCAAACACAACGAAGAAGAATACAAAGGCCGCAGCTAGCGCGCTGGCCTTTTGATCGGTGCTTATGCTAGAAGCGCCGCCTGATGGTTGATCGTGTACTCTTAGCATTAGAAGACATCACCGTTCGCATGGGGACCAAAACCCTGTTCGAGGGGCTGAACCTGCACATCCTGGAATCGGACAAGATATGCCTCGTGGGGCGCAACGGTGCAGGCAAGACCACGCTGATGCGCCTGATCACCCGCGACCTTGAGCTGGATGCCGGAAAACGTTTCCAACTACCCGGCTCGCGCATTGGGTATTTGCCGCAGCAGGTGACGTTCGACGAGAACCAGAAAGTGCGCGAGTTCGTGCAGCTGGGTCTACCGCCCGAGCACCGTAACGCCGAATCCATTCACCGTGCCGACATCGTATTGTCGCCGCTGGACCTAGACCCCGACGCGCCGATGGGGCATTTGAGCGGCGGCCAGATCCGCCGCGCGGCGCTGGCGCAATCGCTGGTGGCCGAGCCGGATATCCTGCTGCTCGACGAGCCGACCAACCACTTGGACCTCACCGCCATCGAATGGCTGGAGCAATACCTTAAGCGCACCAAGAGCGCCGTGGTATGCGTGAGCCATGACCGCACGTTCTTGAGCAGCTTCAGCAAAAAAGTCTTCTGGATCGACCAGCAGAAAGTGCGCATCTGCCCCACCGGCTATGGCGGGTTCGAGGACTGGCAAGACATCATCATGGAGCAGGAAGCGCGCACGCTGGCCAACATGCAAAAGAAGCTGGAGCGCGAAGAGGATTGGACGCAGGGCGGGGTGACCGCGCGCCGCAAACGCAACCAGCGCCGCCTGAACGAACTGTTCCGCCTGCGCGATAAAATTAAGGTCGACAAGGAAGCACTGAACAAAAAGAAAGCGACCATCGAGCTCGACCCGCTGGCCGCGACCAACAGCAGCAAGATCGTCGCCGAGTTCAAGCATGTGAGCAAGACATTCACCCGCGAAGGCAAGAAAATTAAGATCCTCGACGACTTCAGCATGAAGATCATCAAGGGCGACCGCATCGGTATCCTCGGAAAGAACGGCTCGGGCAAATCGACGTTCTTGAAATTGCTCATCGATGAACTCGAGCCCGATGCTGGGCGCATCCACCGCAGCAAAAAGACGGAGCTCGCCTATTTCGACCAGCACCGCAGCCAGCTTGACCCCAAGAAGACACTTTGGAAAACACTCGCGCCCAATGGCGATTACGTGTTCTTCGGCTCTGGCGAAAAACGCCGCCACAAACATGTCGCGGCGTACTTGAAGGATTTCATGTTCGACCCCAAGCGCGCGAAAGATGATGTCGGTACGCTGAGCGGTGGCATGCAGAACCGGTTGATGCTGGCGAAAACGCTCATTAACCCCGGCAACCTAATGATCCTCGATGAGCCGACCAACGATCTGGACATGGACACGCTGGATATGCTGCAAGGCATCCTTGCCGACTATGCCGGCACGCTCATCATCGTGAGCCACGACCGCGACTTCCTGGATCGTACCGTGACCGAGGTGCTGGCCTTCGAGGGGCAGGCGGTGGTGCAGGAATATTTCGGCGGCTACAGCGATTACATCCTCGCCACCGAGGGCCAAAAAAAGCCCGCCGAGAAAGCCAAGAAGGTCGAACCGGCGGCCGCAAAGCCTGCCAAAGCGACCACGACCTTAAGCTTCGCCGAGCAGCACGAGTTGAAAAACCTGCCCGCCCGCATTACCGAGCTTGAGACCAAGATCCACCTGCTGACCCAGCAAATGGAAGACCCGGCGCTTTACACCAAAGATCCTGAAATATTTGATAAAATTATGCGTGCCATGCCCAAGCTGCAGGCCGAACTGACCGCTGCTGAAGAGCGCTGGATAGCGCTGGAAAACATCAATTCTTAGGCAATTTGTTAACCATTGCCCTGCATAATCAAGGGCATGAGCACACTGCCAGATAACCCGATGTCCGAACGAAAGACACTTGTCGCGCAGATCGCCGATGAGCTGGTGGAGCAATTGCCGCGCGGTACGACGGTGGCAGGCTTCAACGGCCTAGAGGATGATGTGCCCACGCGCCGCGCCGCCATGCGCGAGATGGCAGAGAGCATCGTATCGCGCTATCCTGACATTAAGCCCGGCCAGATTCGTATGATGAATGAGCCCGGCAGCTCGGCGCAGGTTTTCACGTTGGCCAACGACGAGAACGTTATC
>JBEIOT010000145.1:0-5413 GCA_040377415.1 Azospirillum sp.
AACTTGGCAGTGATCTTGAAAAGATAAAAGCACGGGCCACACAGGCACGCGCACAGCTGGAAAAAGCCGGCTTCGAAGGCGCTATCGAATTCCGCGGCGTCGAGGGTATGGAACCTTCCGACGTGCGCATCGATTGGGGCAATGGGGCGGCCAGCCGCAACACCGCCGTTATCTGGCAAGAAATCGAAGCGTTGTTGCAGCAAGTGCCGCTGTCGCCTACGCTGCCGACCATCAATGAAACCAACAACGAGACAATAATAGAAACAGGAGCTGACCATGGCTGATGACATCACTTCAAGCTTCACCGATACCGGTGATGGCAATATTACGCTGGAGGCCGTGTCCGACATTCCGGTTCAGATCTCGGTCGTACTCGGCAAGACCAATATGCAAGTGCAACAGCTGCTGAAGCTGGGCCGTGGTGCCGTGGTCGAGCTTGACCGCAAGGTCGGTGAGCCCGTCGATATTTATGTCAACAATCGCCTTGTCGCCCGCGGCGAAGTAGTGGTGGTCGAAGACAAGATCGGCGTCACCATGACCGAGATCATCAAGGCCGAGAAATAAAACGTATCTGGAAAACCGGAACGAACAACGAGGTGTGTTATGAGACTTTTGATCGTAGGTGATTTAGGGGGGCAGCTGGGAACCGCCAGCCGCATCGCCCGTGAACGTGGCGCCAAAGTATCGCAGATCGGCGATATCGAAGGGGCTTACCGCATGCTGTGCGATGGCCAAGGTGCCGACCTCATCATGGTCGAGGTGCATCAGGATATCTCGAAATTCGCGCAAATGCTAAAGGACGAGCGCATCACCGTGCCGCTGGTCGCCTGCGGCATCGAAATCAACGCCAAGATCGCTGCCCAAGCCATCCGCGACGGCGCGAAAGAATACATTCCCCTGCCCCCGGACGAAGAACTCATCGCTGCCGTTCTTGAAGCCATCTCGGAAGAAACGCACTCGGTCATCCACGGCTCGCCCGCCATGAAGGCCACGCTGGCCATGGCCGAGCAAATTGCGCCATCGGAAGCGTCAGTGCTCATCACCGGTGAATCGGGCACGGGTAAAGAAGTCATCGCCCGCTACATCCATCGCAAGAGCGCCCGCTCCTCCAAGCCGTTCATCGCCGTGAACTGCGCGGCCATTCCGGCGAACCTCATGGAATCGGAACTGTTCGGCCACGAGAAAGGCGCCTTTACCGGTGCATTGTCGCGTCGCCTCGGCAAGTTCGAGGAAGCCAACGAAGGCACCCTGCTGCTCGATGAGATCTCGGAAATGGATGTGGGCCTGCAAAGCAAACTGCTGCGCGCCATTCAGGAACGCGAGATCGACCGCGTCGGCGGCAGCAAGCCCGTGAAAGTGAACATCCGTATTCTTGCGACCTCCAACCGCGACCTTGAATCGGAAGTAAAAAAAGGCAATTTCCGCGAGGATCTTTATTTCCGCCTCAACGTCATCGCGCTGCCGCTGGCCAGCCTCAAGGATCGCGTTGACGATATTCCGCCGTTGTCGGATTACTTCGTCGAGAAATATTCCAAGGCCAACGGCCTGCCGCCGCGCAAGCTCACCGCCGAAGCTATTGCCAAACTGAAGGCCTACCATTGGCCGGGGAATGTGCGCGAGCTTGAGAACATCATCCATCGCGCCGTGCTCATGGCGCAAGGCAACAGCATCGACGAAGCAGCTATTTTGCTGCCGGTGAAAGCGGTCGCTGCATTCGCCAGCCCTGCCGTTGCCACCTCGGCGCAGCCGCCATCGCAGCAGACCACCAGCCAGCACCGCAAACCGAACGACATGGTGGGCCGCACCGTGGGCGATGTTGAAAAAGAACTCATCATCGACACGCTGGACCACTGCCTTGGCAACCGCACGCAAGCGGCCAATGTTTTAGGCATCAGCATTCGCACGCTGCGAAACAAACTGAAGCAGTACCAGGAAGAAGGCACGCCCATTAAAACCACCGGCACGGGTGGTTACTAAGGATGGCCGAGGCACCCGCCGTACCTAAATTCTTCTCGATGCTGGGGATGCGCAATACCGCGCGTCTGGGTGCGCGCCGTGGCGATATCATGTTCGCTGTTGGCGTTCTTGGCATCATCACTATTCTTATCCTGCCGCTGCCCCCGGCTCTGCTCGACCTTTTCCTTGGTGTTTCCATCACGGTGTCGGTGCTCATCCTCATGACCGCGCTGTTCGTGAACAAGCCGCTCGAACTCTCCGCCTTCCCGACCATTCTGCTGATCTCGACCATGCTACGTTTGGCGCTCAACATCGCCACCACGCGCCTTATCCTTAGTAAAGGTCAGGAAGGCAGCCATGCAGCGGGCGGCGTGATCGAAGCATTCTCCGGCTTCGTTACCGGCGGCTCGGTGCTCATCGGTGCCATCGTGTTCGGCATCCTCACCATCATCAACTTCGTGGTCATCACCAAAGGCTCGGGCCGTATCGCCGAGGTGAGCGCACGCTTCTCACTCGACGCGATGCCCGGCAAACAAATGGCCATCGACGCCGATCTTTCCGGCGGCCTCATCGACGACAAAGAAGCCAAGCGCCGTCGCAAAGAGCTTGAGGACGAATCGACCTTCTATGGTTCGATGGACGGTGCCAGCAAGTTCGTGCGCGGCGATGCCGTGGCCGGCCTGCTCATCACCTTCATCAACCTCATCGGCGGCATGATCATCGGTGTGGTGGTGCACGATCTGAGCTTCGGCGATGCCGTGCAGACCTACACTAAACTCACCATCGGTGACGGCCTGGTGACACAAATTCCTGCGCTCGTTATCTCCATCGCGGCGGGTATCCTGGTGACCAAAGCCGGGGTGGATGGCAGCTCCGAGAAAGCCGTTCTGGGCCAGCTGTCGCGCATCCCGACACCGCTCGCTATCACCAGCGCGCTGCTGTTCATGTTCGCGCTGCTGCCGGGCATCCCCAAAATTCCGTTCTTTATGCTTTCGGGGCTCATGGGCTACCTAGCCTACTATATCCACAAAACCGCTACCCTGCGTAAGTCGACCGAAGCGTCGACCGGCATCGTCGGCGGCGTGCCTGCCGTGCCCGGTGCAGCTCCCGGCACGCCCGGCGCACCCGTGGCCGAAGAGAAAATTTCCGACACACTGCAAATTGATAACCTGCGCTTGGAGCTTGGTTACGGGCTGCTGCCGCTCATCAACTACCAAAAAGGCCACCGTCTTACGGAACAAATTAAAGCGCTACGTAAGCAAGTGGCACGCGAGCTTGGCTTCGTCATGCCGCCCGTACGCATCCAAGACAACATGCAACTGCCCGCCAACAGCTATGTGGTGAAGGTCAAAGAAGTCGAGACCGCGCGCGGCGAAATTCGCCCCGACATGCTGCTGGTGATGGACCCGGCGGGCAACAAGATCACCCTGCCCGGCGAAGAGACCATCGAGCCGACCTTCGGCCTACCCGCCATGTGGGTGACCGAGAATTACCGCGAAGAAGCCTTGTTCCGTAACTACACTGTGGTCGATCCGCCAACCGTCATCACCACGCACCTCACGGAAGTGGTGAAAGAGAACATGGCCGAATTGCTGAGCTACGCCGAAACGCAAAAGCTGCTCGATGATCTTGGCAAAGAAGAACAGAAGCTCATCTCGGAGACCGTACCGGGTCAGATTTCCGTTTCCGGTGTGCAGCGCGTGCTGCAGAACCTGCTGGCCGAAATGGTCAGCATCCGTGACCTGCCGAGCATCATGGAAGCCATTAGCGAATCCTCGCGCGTGACACAGAACGTGCAGCTCATCACCGAACATGTGCGCATGCGACTTGCTCGCCAGATCAGCCATGCCAACACCAACGAGGAAGGCTATATCAGCATTCTCGCGATGACCCCGGCATGGGAGCAGAGCTTCATCGAGTCGCTGTCGGGCGAAGGCGACGAGAAAGTGCTATCGATGCCGCCGAGCCGCATTCAGGAATTCATCACCGTGGTGCGCCAGAAATACGACACGCTGGGCATGCAGGGCGAGAACCCCATCCTGCTCACCAGCCCCAGCATTCGCCCGTATGTGCGCTCCATCGTCGAGCGTTTCCGTCCGCAAAGCGTGGTGCTGAGCCAGAACGAAATTCATCCCAAAGCGCGCATTAAAACAGTGGGGCAAGTCGGATGAAAATGAAGCACATCGAAGCCCGCGATATGCAAGAAGCCATGCGCTTTGCCAAGGTCGAGCTGGGCGATGAAGCCGTCTTGCTCGATTCACGCAAAGCTGCCAACGGTGGCATCATCGTCACCTTCGCCATCGACGAGGTCGACCCGTTCGAGTTCGACGACATTCCGTTCGAGGCACCGGAGATCCAGCCCTTCAGCCCGCAGATCAGCCGGGCGACCACCGCCAAGCTCGAGATCGATCACCCGGCTTACGCCATCGCGCGCGATGCATTGGACCACCACCACATTCCCGAACCGCTGCGCAGCAAATTGCTAAAGCGCCTGGCCACCGCCGATTACATCGCGGGTGGTTTGAACGATGTGGCCGAGCAAGCACTGGCCGATGTGCTTTCGTCGGAACTCAAATTCAGCGCCATCGCCACCGGCGCAGTCATTCCGCCTGCCAAAGCGCTGATGCTGGTGGGCATGCATGGCGCAGGCAAAACCTCGGCCCTCGCCAAACTCGCCACGGAACTCACCATCCAGAAAAAACGCGTCGTGCTTATTTCGGCGGATAACGAGCGCATGGGCGCGGCGGATACGCTCGCTGGCCTGGCGCAACTGCTGAAGGCGCAGTTCTTCATCGCCGAGTCGCGCGGTGCGCTGAAGCCGCTCATCAAAGAATTCCAGGGCCAGGCGTGGGTGCTGATCGATTCCTCGGGCGTCAACATCTACGAATTCCAGCAGCTCAAAGCGCTGGGCGAACTCGCAGGACTGCAAGGCATCGAGCCCATTCTCACCTGCCCCGCCGGCATGGATTCTGCCGAAGCCACCGAAATGGCAGGGGTACTATCGTTCCTCGGCATCGAACGCATGATCGCTACGAAAGTCGACACCACCCGCCGCATGGGCAGCTTGTTCGCCGCCGTCAACAGCGGCGGCCTCGCGCTCGCCAACATGAGCAATTCTGCCAAGCCGACCGAGGCTTGCACACCCGCTTCACCCGCTGCGCTTGCGCGGCTTATGCTGCGCCACGTGCGCGAGCGCACCGCTTAAGGAGACTATCATGAACGCACCCGCATCGAATATCTACCCATCGCGCGCCGAGAACATCATCGCCGTTGCGTCGGGCAAGGGCGGCGTCGGTAAGACGTGGTTCTCCATCACGCTCGCCCATCTCTTCGCCCGCTCGGGCCGCAAAACGCTGCTGTTCGATGGCGATATCGGCCTTGCCAACGTCGATGTGCAACTCGGCATCAACCCGCCTCGCGATCTGGGTCAGGTGTTCTCCGGCAAAGCGACGATGGC
>JBEIOT010000217.1:0-2803 GCA_040377415.1 Azospirillum sp.
AAGGCGAAGCGCCCAAGACCATCCGCGTCACCAGCGAAGAGATGCAGGTCTACCCCGAAGCTGCCAACCTGCAGGCCATGCGCATCGAAATGCCCAAGCCTGTTCATGTCAGCACCATCGAAGCGCCCGAGAAGAACCTGCTGACCATCGAGACCAACACCCCGCTGGCCGTGCATTATGCCAACACCACGCGTGACAGCGCGCCGGTGACGCATTGGAAATTCACCGCGCCGAGCGAAACCAAATTCACCTACCTGCGCGAGCAAATTGCAGAAGGTGCCGAAGAACAAACGCCGACGATTACCCCCGTTTACGAAACCATGGTGATGAGCATGGATAGCGGCGAGGGCGAACTGGCCATGCAGCGCGACCATAGCGGCCTCGGCGAAGGCACACTGGAAATGAAGAACATCAGCATTTCCCCGCAATCGGCCCCCGAAGCGGGTCTGGTCACGGTGAAGCAGATCGTCAGCCAGTGGAGCAACCAGCGCAACGAGCAGAACCTGAACGTGGTGAACTCGAGCTTCCTGATCGACACCATCAACGCTGATCCAAAATTGCTGCCCTATGCACCGATCTCGGCTTCCGCTGAAGTCATCTACGAAGGTGCTATCCCCACTACGCAGGAAGAATTCGCTACGCTGGAATCGAAAGAATCCGCCTTCAAGCTGAAGACCTTCAACATTAGCACCAAGGACGCGACTTTCAGCGCCAGCGCCGATTTTGTGGCCAACCCAGAAGATCGCCTGCCGGTAGGCATGGCGAACGTCACCGTCACCAACCTGCCATTCATCATGGGCGAGCTGAAGAAGTTCAGCCTCGTGAGCGATGACCGCGAACAGATCATCGCCACGCTGCTGCAGCAAGTCACCGGCACGCCCTATGGTGAGATGAAAGACGTAGTCGTTGACGTGCAGCGCACGCGCGGTGGCTCGTTCCAAATCGGCAAATCGACCTTCGAGGAGCTCTTCGCCACGCTGCTGCAAGCCAGTCTTGGCAAAGGCGCAGGGCCCAAAGCCGTGATCGCCCCGCCCGGTGGCGAATCGAGCGTACCGACCATTCCTCCGGCTGAGCAGCGCAAGGCCGAAGAACCCATTACCCTTCCCGAAGAAACCAGAGGTTAAGCATGGCTGCAGCCGCGAAGAAGAAACCATCCAAACTTCCCGGCTGGGATCTCTCGGCCCTTTACGGCAGCATCACCGACCCCGCGATCAAGCGCGATATTGCGTCGCTTGAGAAAAAATCCAAGGATTTCGCCAAGCGCTACCAAGGCAAACTCGCCAAAGCTGGCATGCTGGCCGAATCCATCCTCGATTACGAAAAACTGCAGGATACGCTCGGCAAACTCGGCAGCTATGCGCAGCTCGTTTATGCGGCGGACATGAGCAATCCCGCCATCACGCAGTTCTATCAGAACACCAGTGAAACGCTGACCAACATCGGCAGCACCATTATTTTCTACACGCTCGAGATCAACAAGCTCTCCGACAAAGACATGAAAGCCGCGGCGAAGAACAAAACGGTCGCTAAGTTCATGCCGTATTTCGACACCATCCGTGCCTACAAGGACCACCAGCTTTCCGATGAGCTCGAGCATTACATCCACGAAGTCTCCGTGGTCGATGCCGCATGGCAGCGCCTGTTCGACGAATCCATCGCCCGCCTGGTCTTCACCATGGATGGCAAGAAGCTCGGCTGCGCCGAGATCTTCGACTACATGAGCCACAAGGACGGAAAAAAACGCCAAGCCGCCGCCAAAGAAATTGCCCGCGTGTTCGATGAGAACGCAGCCTTGTTCGCGCTCATCACCAACACACTGGCCAACGGCAAATTCATCGACGACCGCAAGCGCAACTTCAAAGCGCCCATCAGCAGCCGCAACATTTCCAACCAGGTCGAAGACGAAGTGGTCGAAGCGCTGATCTCGACCGTGAAGAAGAACTACAAACAGCTCTCGCACCGCTACTACGCGTGGAAAGCCAAACAGTTCGGCAAAAAAGCGCTGAACTACTGGGACCGCAACGCGCCGCTGCCGAGTGCTGATGAAGCCGATTTCAAGTGGCCCGAGGCCGTGAAGTTGGTGAGCGAAGCCTATCACGCATTCTCGCCGTCGCTTGCCAAAGTGGGCAAACGCTTCTTCGA
Source organism: Azospirillum sp. (assembly GCA_040377415.1). Taxonomy (GTDB): domain Bacteria; phylum Pseudomonadota; class Alphaproteobacteria; order Rickettsiales; family UBA3002; genus QFOX01. The sequence goes on from JBEIOT010000217.1 coordinate 2,143, forward strand.
CGAGAACTGGATCGACGTGCCCGTGCGCCCCGGCAAATCGCCCGGCGCCTTCGCGCACCCTACCGTGCCCAGCGCGCACCCATACTTATTGCTGAACTACCAGGGCAAGACCCGTGACGTGATGACGCTGGCCCACGAACTGGGCCACGGTGTGCATCAGGTGCTGAGCAACAAGCAAGGCGCGCTGATGGCCGACACGCCGCTGACGCTTGCCGAGACCGCCAGCGTGTTCGGCGAAATGCTGACCTTCCAGGAATTGCTAGGCCGCGAAAAGAACAAGATCCGCCGCAACCGCCTGATCGCCGGTAAAGTGGAGGATATGCTCAATACCGTGGTGCGCCAGATCGCGTTCTGCGAGTTCGAACGCATGGTCCACGCCGAACGCCGCAACGGCGAACTCAGCGTCGCCCGCATCGGCGAAATATGGATGCAGGTCCAGCGCGAATCGCTCGGGCCGGCCATCACGCTGCACCCCGAATACCATGTGTATTGGATGTACATCCCGCACTTCATCCACTCGCCGTTCTATGTATATGCGTACGCGTTCGGCGATTGCCTGGTGAACTCGCTCTACGGCGTGTACCTGAAAGAAAAGAAAGCGGGCCGTGGCGATGCCTTCGCCAAAAAGTACCACGCCATGCTGGAAGCCGGTGGCACCCTG